>CAVHYN010000042.1:0-68265 GCA_963640245.1 Bulleidia sp. | reverse complement strand
GAGGTAAATGGTTGCTAAAGCAACCGCGCCTCGGCGCGAGAATGTGCCAAGGCACATTCTTTCTTATTACTGGGAAATTCTGTCAGAATCTCCCGCATCAAATTCAGAAAGGAAGCTGACAACATGACAAATGAAAACCCTGAACTGAAAAAGCAGCAGTCAATTTCAGCAGCCGAACATCCAAAGGCGTATGATCCTCAGGTATTGATTCTGGGACTACCACTTGCTGTGATCGGATGTATCATCGGCCTGGAACTGATTGTCCGTACCGGAGTAACCCCGAATACATCCATCATCGGCGCCCTGTTTGCTATTCTGCTCTCCAGAATTCCGGTAGCTTTTCTGAGAAAATATCGCAGTATTCACAGACAGAATCTTTTGCAGACATCGATCTCTGCAGCGACATTCTCTGCAGCAAACTGCATGATTCTTCCGATTGGTATTCCGGTTATCATGGGATATCCGGAGCTGATGTTTCCGATGCTGGTTGGTGTTATGCTGGCTACCTGCGTGGATGCAACGATTCTTTACAATTGCTTCGGATCTGAGATGTTTCCGGCAGAAGGCGCATGGCCGCCCGGAGTCGCAGCAGCAGATTCCATCCTGGCAGTTATTGAAAAAGGTAAGAAGGCAGTCCTTCTTCTGGTCGGTATCGGCATCGGCTGGGTTGGTAAGGTAGCAGGACTTCCGATGGATCTTCTGGGTGTTTCCTGGTTCGGTGATTTCGGAGCGATGGCAGCCCTGGCAGCAGGCTCTCTGGTTATCGGCGTTCTGAAGGTAAACGGCTTCTCTTTCGCTATCTTCGGACATGCATTTAATTTTGTCACCAATGCCTTTGGAGAGGGCTTTGTATACACCGACCATCTGCCGCTGCAGTATATGGCACATGGTGTTATGATCGGTGCCGGTATCATTTCCCTGGTACAGTGTGGTATTGCTCTGTTTAAGAAGAGCAAGGGAACCAAGGCGGTAGACAGTACAAATGTAGTAACCAGCGAACATATGAAAAAAACTCTGGGTGTAGGCTTTGGTGCATACCTGGTTATTGCCCTGTTTCTGGCAGTGGTAGGCGGCATTATCACACAGATGAGCGTACCCCAGTTCATCCTCTGGCTGATCTTTGCAGCCTTCGCAGCAGAAGCATCTGAGCTGATCGTAGGTATCTCCGCGATGTATTCCGGTTGGTTCCCGGGCTTTGCTACAGCTCTTATTTTCCTGATTGTAGGTATGCTGATGGGCTTCCCGGCTCTGGCTCTTGGCCTTCTGGTAGGCTTTACCGCAGCTACAGGTCCTTGCTTCTCGGATATGGCATATGATCTGAAGTGTGGATATATCTTAAGAGGAAGCGGAGCAAATCCGGAGCTTGAGAAGGAAGGACGTAAGCAGCAGTACTTCGCAGAGCTCATGGGCTTTGCAGTAGCATTTGTAATGGTTGCCTTCTTTGCTAATAAATACTTTGGTCAGGGACTGTTCGTAGCAGTATCCAATACCTTCGTAGCTACGATCGACGCAGGAGCCAGCGGAGAGATCGCAAAATGGCTTCTTATCTGGGCTATTCCGGGTGCAATCATCCAGCTTCTTGGCGGAAAGCGTCAGCTGGGTATCCTGTTTGCTACCGGACTTCTGGTAGGAAGCATCATCAATGGTCTGACCATTGCCGTAGGTCTGATTATCCGTCTGGTAGCTGTTCGTGCAAATAAAGAGAACGAGCAGACCCTTAACATCCTGGGTGCAGGCGCACTGGCAGGAGCTGCGATCTACAGCTTCTTTACCGCTACACTGGGACTGGTTGGAAAGAAAGACTGATAGAGATTATATTAGAAAGAGTCTGAATTGACATAAGGGAATCCGGTCCGCCTTTCGGACAGGATTCCCTTTTTTCTTTCGGACGAGGAAGTAAAACATGGATTATTTTATTATCATAGCCCCAAAGCTTGTCACCTTCTTTTTGCTGATTGCTCTAGGCTTTTTGATTTCGAAGGTGGGAATATTCCCCCAAAGCTGTCTGCCCTCCATTTCGGCCTTTCTGCTGAAAGTAGTTTTACCCTGCCTGACGGTATCCCTTCTTTGCGAGCGGGGGACGACCTGGAGTGATCTGGCAGACTTTCATGGCATTGTCATCGGTCAGATGCTCAGCTATGTTCTCCTTGCTCTGGCCGGCCTTCTCAGCGTGAAGCTCCTTCGAATCCGCGTGGTTCGGACGGCAAATGTGCATATAGGATGCATGATTGGTGACAACTATGGTTTTGTGGTTATCCCGATCCTGATGGCCTTGTATACACCGGAAAATGGACAGCAATACATTCCGATTTGTTCGGCCGTCGATACCTTGATGGTCTGGACTCTGGGACTTTATTTCTTTACCAGAGGGATCGAAAAAGCAGGGGAGCCCTGGTACCGGATTCTGCTTAAACGCCTGTGCAACCCGATCCTGATCTCCATCATACTGATTCTAACCTTGAATTCCTTGTCAGTGACCCTGCCGACTCCTGTGCTGGATGTTTGCACGAATGTGGGAAATATCAGCTACAGCCTGGGAATGATTTATATAGGCTGTTCGATCTGCTTTCTGAAAAAAGGAAGTCTTGGCTGTCTAAAGACCCTGTGGCTTCTGGTAGCTGCAAAGCTGTATCTGATGCCGCTTCTGATTTATGCAGTCACGGGTTCTTTCCTGACAGAGACGGAGCGGGTGGTCGTGATGCTGATCGCAGGTGCTCCTTCGATGACGACAAGCTGCATGATTGCCAACGAATACAGTTTGGATGAGGATTATGCATCCACGGCAGTATTCGTGACCACGATTTGCTGTATGGTGACGATCCCACTATTGTTTTTGACATCTGCCCTGTTTCGATAAAAAGAATGATAATTGGAAACTATTCTGTCTGAGCAGGCAGAGTAAGGGTAAAATGATATAGGAGAAGAGTAATATGGAACTGACAGAAGCAATTGAAAAACGAAGAAGCATCCGGAAATTCTCAGACAAATCGGTTCCGCGGGAAACCCTAACGGAGCTGATAAGGGTGGCAGCCTTAGCACCTACGGCAAGCAATCTGCAGGCCTGGCGTTTTGTTGTGGCAGACGATCCGAAGCTGGTGAGGGACATAGACTCCTTCAGTCCCGGACTTTCCGGGAAGCCACCGGTGATTATCGCGATCGCCAGCGATCTGGCTGAGGCAAAGCAGCGAGGCAGCAAAAACAGCCTTGTATACGGCCTTATGATGGACGCAGCCATGGCTGCAGAAAATCTGATGCTGAAGGCGGCGGATTTGGGGCTTGGCAGCTGTGCAATTAAAAGCTATAATGACAGGGCAGTACACAAGCTCTTGAAGCTGCCGGATACCATGCGGCTGGAAATCCTGATTTCTATTGGCTGGCCGGAAGGAGAACCAAGGACTCCCAAGCGAAAGCCGATGGAAGAGGTGCTGTTCTGGAATACCCGGGAAGAAGCAGGAAAAGAAGGAACAGCGTCAGAGAAGCGGAATGAGACAGCGAAATGCACGGATATAGAGAAAGAAGCATTAGAAAAGGCAGTGGAGAAGAAAATAAATACAGATGCCGCTTCCGGTTCACAGAGTCAGCATTTTGATAAGAAGGCATTGCAGGAGCTTCTGATTTACATGATCACGAGTGCGGCAGGACTGCCCGGGGAACCCCATATCTATGGACCTTTGCGGATGATAGAATCCTCGAGCAGACTGGCAGCCATGCTTGGCGATGTCTACGGCAGTGAGGTTTATAAAGATTTGGTCAGCCTCATTGATGCCGGTAAGGGCAAAAACATGACGGATCCGGAGGGCTTCCTTCAGATGCTCGGAGATGCCGCGGCCAAATCCACGGAGCTGCTTCAGGTTTGATGTCTGCGTGAAAAAAAGCGAAAAAGTGCTTGCAATTTCGAAATAATTGCGGTAGTATTTTCAAAGACATACAAATGTCCGTACAAAAAAGACATTTAAGAGGAGATTATGAAAATGAGTGAGAAGCTGAAAGTCGGTATCCTGGGCGGTACCGGAATGGTAGGACAGAGATTTATTTCCTTATTGGAGAACCATCCCTGGTTCCAGGTTGTGACCATCGCAGCCAGTGAGAGAAGTGCAGGAAAGCGCTACGAGGATGCGGTAGGCAGCCGCTGGAAGATGGATACACCGATGCCGGAGGCAGTAAAGGACATCGTTGTCATGAACGTCAATGAAGTAGAAAAGGTCGCAGCAGGAGTAGACTTTGTATTCAGTGCCGTAGACATGACAAAGGACGAGATTCGTGCCATCGAGGAGGCCTATGCAAAGACTGAGACACCGGTAGTCTCCAACAACAGTGCACATCGCTGGACCCCGGATGTTCCGATGATTATTCCGGAGATCAATGACGATCATGTGCAGATCATTGCAAAGCAGAAGGAGCGTCTCGGAACCACTCGTGGCTTCATTGCAGTAAAGCCAAACTGCTCGATTCAGTCCTACACCCCGGCACTAAAAGCCTGGGAAGAGTTTGAGCCCTACGAGGTAGTCGCTACGACCTATCAGGCGATTTCCGGTGCAGGCAAGACCTTCAAGGATTGGCCGGAGATGGTAGAAAATATCATCCCCTATATTGGCGGTGAGGAAGAAAAGAGCGAGAAGGAACCGCTTCGCGTTCTTGGAAAATATGAAGACGGCGAGATCAAGCTGGCAAAAGAGCCGGTGATCACCTGCCAGTGTATCCGTGTGCCGGTACTGAATGGTCATACCGCAGCGGTCTTCGTAAAATTCCGCAAGAAGCCGACCAAGGAGCAGTTGATCGAGAAGCTGGAAAGCTTCAAGGGAGCGCCCCAGGAGCTTGACCTACCCAGCGCACCGAAGCAGTTCATTCAGTATATGACAGAGGACAACCGTCCGCAGGTTAAGCTTGACGTGGATTACGAGAGAGGCATGGGAGTCTCCATCGGAAGAATCCGGGAAGACAGCGTCTACGACTGGAAGTTCGTAGGTCTTTCCCACAATACCGTCCGCGGTGCAGCAGGCGGAGCCGTGCTTTGCGCAGAGCTTCTGAAGGCAAAGGGTTTTATTGCAGCGAAATAGATAAAAGAAATGGCCATCCCGGGAAAGGGATGGCCATTTTTAGTTACAAAAAAGAGTTGACGTGCAGAATTTCCTGTGCTATCGTGAAATCATTCAGAGTCGCAGCGGACGCGTTCTGCGAGGAGTGCTCTGAGCCAAGAAGAATACATTTCCCGGATGGAGGGTTTCTCCCTTCGTTTTCCCAACGCACGAAAGATAAGCTGAAAATAGCCTTGACAGAAGAAAAAAAATAGAATAAAATAGTACCAGAAAAGCGAACAAATATTCGAAAACAAATGTTCGATACAGCGGTACGGAATAAAGGAGAAGGATATGGTAAAAGAAGAAAAGCAGAAGGCATTGGACGCCGCACTGGCGCAGATTGAGAAGCAGTTCGGAAAGGGATCCGTGATGAAGCTGGGTGATCAAGGAGCACATATGCAGATCGAGACGATCCCGACAGGCTGTTTGAGTCTGGATCTGGCCTTGGGTCTGGGCGGTATCCCGAAGGGACGAATTATCGAGGTCTACGGTCCGGAGTCCAGTGGTAAGACGACAGTAGCCCTGCATATGGTAGCAGAGGTACAGAAGCGCGGAGGAATCGCAGGCTTCATCGATGCAGAGCATGCCCTCGATCCGGTTTATGCAAAGAATATCGGTGTCGATATCGATAACCTCTACATCTCCCAGCCGGATAATGGCGAGCAGGCGCTGGAGATCGCTGAGACGATGGTGCGTTCCGGTGCGGTAGATATCATCATCGTGGACTCCGTGGCAGCACTTGTTCCCAAGGCAGAGATCGAGGGTGATATGGGAGATTCTCATGTAGGCCTTCAGGCACGTCTGATGTCGCAGGCTCTCCGGAAGCTGACGGCCGTGATCAGCAAGTCGAATTGTACTGTGATTTTTATCAATCAGCTGCGTGAAAAGGTAGGCGTGATGTTCGGAAATCCGGAGGTTACTACCGGTGGCCGTGCGCTGAAGTTTTACTCCTCGATTCGTCTGGATGTCAGAAGGATCGAGAGCCTGAAGCAGGGTGGCGAGATGGTAGGAAACCGTACCCGCATCCGTGTCGTGAAGAATAAGATTGCTCCACCCTTCAAGGAAGCAGAATTCGACATTATGTTTGGTGAGGGTATTTCCCGGGAAGGTGATATTCTGGATCTGGCTGCAAATACCGGCGTGGTAAATAAGAGTGGTGCCTGGTATGCCTACGAGGGAGATAAGATCGGTCAGGGTCGTGAGAATGCAAAGCAGTTTTTGAAGCAGCATCCAGATATTTGTCACGAGATCGAAGAAAGAGTTCGCGAGGGCTTTGGCCTGGATGGAGAAGAAGCTAGCGAGAAACAGGCAGAAAATCCGGGCGCAAAGAAGCCGGAGACTGAGACGGCAGGAAAGAAGAATGCAGCAGAAACCCCAGAGAAATAGATATAGAAAATATACAGAAGATAATCCCGAGAAAGAAGATGGTAAGCCGGAGAAGTCCGGTGATCTGAATCGGGCAAAACGCAGAGCGCTCCATATCCTGGAGCGCTCTGATCGTACAGAGCAGGAATTGCGTGAAAAACTCTCGAAAAACTACCTGCCGGAGGTGGTGGAGGCAGCAGTAGAGTATGTGAAGAGTTATCACTATATCGACGATCACCGCTATGCGGTCAATTATCTGAACAGCCGCGGTCAGTCAAAAAGCAGCCGCCGGATAGAACAGGAGCTCCTTTATAAAAAAGGTATCTCAAAAGCCGTACTGGAAGCAGCCAGGGAGGAAGCAGAACCGCAGGATGAGCGAGAGCAGATTCGACGATGGATAGAAAAAAAGCACATAGACCCGGCTGTGGCAAGCCGGGAGGAGCTCAGACGCTTTTATCAGTTCCTTCTGCGCCGTGGCTTTCGAAGCGCGGATATTCTGGCGGAGCTTCGGATTGAGCAGGAATAAGTCTGTTTTTCCTAATTGAAAGAAGCGGGTATCTATGGTATAGTATTTACCATGTAAACCCATAAAACTCCACACAGAACCAACATGTTTGCTTAAAAATCCGATTCTCAATTCTCCATGATGGTTCAGGATGGTTCCTCAATGATCATTCCATCGGTAAAAGATATAAAGAAAAACAACCACAGAAAAAATGTAAAAATCTGGGCATTTCTTGCCCTCGCCCTACTTTTGACCATCACAGTGCCGAAGCACAGCATCGTGACGGCAGAACAGGAGGAGTCCTATGCCTCTGAGAGCATCTTGAAAAGTGATTCAGAAGGCAATTCAGAAGGAAACCCTGAAAGTGGCGGACTGATTTTGAATGAAGGGGAAACGTCTGAAGATGGAGCGAATACAGGTGCAGGAGATACGAATTCGGGAGATGCAGAGGCCGGAAATATAGATCCGGGAGAAACGGGCACCGGAGACACAGATGCATCCGATACAAAGGGCGAAGACTCTGCTACTTCCGATTCGACCGGAATCGCTGCGAATACAGAAGTGAATGAAAAACCATCGACGGAAACAATCCCTAAGAGTTCTGATCCAGCTGTAGAAGCAACAGACAAGGGAACAACATCAGCTGACACCTCGAAAGAAGCCTTGACAGCAGATCTTACAGAGGATGAAGATACAGGCGAAACGACGAGTGAACCACTAGATATAGAGAATTATATCTCAAATGTTGTTATCTCCTATAAAGGAAAGTCGGATTCCGATTGGATAGAGATTAACACCAATACCACTGATATCCCGGTGGATGCACAGCTGAAGTTTTCGATGACCTATAAGGACCTTCCGGTAAAGACAGTCGAAGAGCATACGAATACCATCAGCTATACCCTGCCGGAACTTCTGAAGAAACCTACCGTGCAGTCAGGGACTGTGCAGGATGGCAGTGGTACGAAAATTGGAACGATCGAAGCTTCGGAGGACATGAAAAAGATCCTGCTGACTTTTACAAAAGAATTTCTGAATGCCGAAGAAGATGGAAGCACCAAAACCATCAGCGGGTCCTTTGTGTTCTACGCCTATCCGGATGAAGAGAAAGCAAAGAAAGATCCAGAACAAAAGATTACGGTAGGAACAAAAGAGATTACACTTTCCTTTGAAAAAGACAGTGACGCAAGACTGGGTGAGCTAGACTTGGCGAAGTCGGAAGCGACCTTTGGAACGGATGAGCAGGGGGCATATCTGGAATATACCCTGACTATCCAGGCGGGATCTACGGCCATGCCGGATGTCACAGTGACGGATCATTTTACTACAAATGCAAATTATATCGATAGTTATATCGGTATAACGGGGAAAGAGTCGGCTTTGGCGGCAAAGGCAGCGACTGCACCCTATGAGACAGGAACAAACGCTGGTAAAGGAAAAATTTATCTTGGAAACAGAATCACAGAGGAAAATCCGATACCGACTGCGGCAGGTTCCAGTCTTACGACACCGGGCGTCCTGGTATGGAAGGTTGGGGATCTGGAGGCAAACGAGAGCCGAACCCTTACCTATAGGGCAAGGCTGAAAGATTTATACGTAGGCGCACAGAGTCGGGGGACTATTACAAATGAAGCATCCTCTTATTCCAAAACCTATCCTCACACCAGTGACAGCAAAGAATTTACACCGGTTGCAAAAGTGACGACAAATAAAACAGTAGGAGAGTTTGTAAAGAATGAATCCGGTGATGGCGGAACTTTGACCTATCAGGTAACCATAAGTGCAGACAAGGACAATACCTATACCTTAAAGAATGTCAAGATCAATGACAGTCTGAAAAATGGAGGAACACAGAATAAGTATCTGAGCAGTCTGCATTATGTAGAAAACAGCTTCCAGCTCTACAAAGGGACGGAAATTACGGAAAGTGCAGAGATTGAAACGGGTTCCAACCCTCATACTGGAAAAAGCAATCCGGATATCGCAGAGACCGGTTCCGGTAGCAGTATAGAGCGAAAATTTGATTATTATATTGCAGAATTGGCACCGGGAGAGACGAAAACCCTGGTTTATCAGATTTCCGTCAGTGGTGATATCTACGGAGCCGGAAATACGGCTATTGAGATCAAAAACAATGCTGCGACATACTCGGATGATACGGTATCTGGTGGCAACAAGAGTTTTTCATCAGGCAGTACGACAAAGACCTTAGGAAAAAAGATCTGGGACAGAAAACTCCAAAGCGAAGCTCTGACGGAAGCGACGAATGTGACGATTCCAAAGGGCAGCCCGATCTATGAACAGCAAAATACTTCCTGGAACAGTACAGCATCGTCAGCGGATATCACTTTTACCGTACCGAAGAACAGCTTCCGCTATCAGGTGGTAGTCAATGAGGCGGCAGACTGGAATGTGACTTCGGCTGTCTTTGGAGATGCCTTGGTCAATGACTATCTTGCCTACAGTGGATATCTGAGGCTGGATTATTATAGTACTGGCCTTGCAGAAACTCCGGAATCCGATGCGGCTGCGGTAGAAGCACTCCAGCACCAAACGATCCAATCTACTCTCTGGGTATACATTGACGGGCAGAAATCCTTTCAGTTTACTCCGGCGGATTTGCATTTGAAAAATAACCGTGGAGCCTATGTTCTGACCTACTATGCGACAGCTCGAAATACGGAAAATATCAGTCAGGTAAACTCCGGGAACTCCTTTACCCTGTCCGGTCATGTGATAGGACCGGGTGGAACAAGTGTTACATTAAGTGGCATAAAGGTCACTACATCTGTGATCATAGAGGGCGAGAAGAGCCTGCAGGCGGAAAAGTCCGGCTGGTACTTCGACCATACAAAGGCCACAAGCGGAGACTGGACAAATGGGAGCCTCTACTGGGTCATCGAGGTCAGCGGAACGGAAATCGCTGAGGGGACGCAGCTGAAGGATACAGTAGGAAGCAGCCCGGCTCATCATATGCGAGAAACCTCGATGGTAGGTGTTTATCTGGGGACTTTGCCGGAGGGTGAAAGCTTTACCCATTACTACGGCATGGTAGAGGAACTTTCTGAAGATACAGGAGATGGCAAATGTTTAAAGAAACTGTCCGGAAATGAGACAAATGGAGGAGCCACTCCGACAAATGCAGATTATAGCTGGAAGGCGGAGAATGATAATGCAACGATTACCTTCCAGAAAACCATAAGTCTAGACGATGACCAACATCTTTATATCGTTCTTCGAACCGCGCCTTCCTCTGCATTAAATGGCAGGGATGCCAGAACCTATACCAACAGTCTTTCCTTGAAGGACAGCAGTGCCACGAGTTTTGTAAAAATCAATGATGCCACGCTTCGCGCAACAGGAGCGGGCACGAACTTCAAGGAAGCTGCAGGAGTATTTGAGTATGATGGAAGTACTTGGAATATGATAAGTACCTCGGGATCTTTGAGGCAGCTTGTGCAGAGTGAGCTCAAAGATCCGGGAACCTATATTGAGTGGCGAATCAAGATCAATTATGCCGGTGATCTGGAAGGAAAGGTAGAGGTAGAGGATCTGCTCCCGGAAGGACTGGATCCGGTCTATGTACGGTATTTCTGGATCAGTTCGGAGATTTATGATGATCCGCCGCAGATGCCGGAAATTCAGGAATTAGAGGAGAATTCTTCCTGGACAAAGCTGACCTATACAGGGAGAATCGATGGTACTTCGACAGATAATAAACCTCATATCGCGATTGCCTATTATAACAGCACGACCAGACAGCTTTGCTTTGATGTATCGAACCTGCAAAAGGGTGGCTCGGCTGCAGACCGGTGCTCTCTGGAAGTGCAGGTGGTAACAAAGGTCAGTGACAGTTCTTTGATGACAAATGGAGGAAGCAAGACTTATACGAACGGTATTACGGTAAGGAATGAGGCGGGAAAGATTATTAGTACCTCGTCTGCTTCAGCAAATATCACAAAAAAGACCATTGACAAATCCATGGGAAGCATAAACGGGGGAAAGCTGAGCTTTACCCTGACGGTCAACCCCCTGGGAGAAGACCTGGCTGCAAACGCAGACAGCTTGACCCTGGTAGATGAGATGGACGATCCTCTTTCGTTTGATACGGATTCTTTGACCGTAAAGGATAAAGATGGGAATAGCGTAAGCTTTCTATCGCAAATCGAGAATGTGGATGGCGGTCAGAAATTAACCCTGACCCTGCCAGATGAGAAATGCCTTACTGTCACCTATCAGGCCGTGATTAACAGCGCACCGAATCAGGAGATTACGGTAAACAACAAGGCTAACTGGTACGGCTACCGTACGGATATGGCAAAGATTGAGAACAAGAAGGTCAGCTATACGGTGGAAGCGACAGCAGAGACCAGCTCGACACCGGTACTGGAGATAAAAAAGGTAGATCAGAATAACACGACGCAGGCGCTTTCCGGCGCGATTTTTTCCCTGAAAGCGGTAGAGTGGGATGAAACTGAAAATACATGGAAAAAACTGGAAGATGGCTTGAGCTTAACCGGAACAACCGAGGAAGACGGTAGCTTATCCTTTGGAAAAGGTTCTGATGCCAGTGAAAAGCTCGCATACAATACAGTCTATTGCCTGACAGAGACCGAGGCACCAGAGGGATATGTCCAAAACACGGAGCCGGGATACTATGTGATTGCAAAAGTTGATCAAGCTACGGAAAATTATCCGGAAAAATTAGAAACCTGGGAACAAAAGGGTGTGAAGATTTATTATTCCGGAATCACTTATCGGGTGACGGTTTATAACAAGAAGGGAAGCCTGGCGCTGGAAAAGAAATTTCAGAATATAAACAGCGAAGCTGTAGATGGCGCTAAGATTCCGGATGGTACCTACCGTTTCGGTATTTATGCGGAAGGTTCCAAGGTGAAGCTGCAGGAGCTAAGTCTGACCTATACGGGCGGAAATTTAACCTGTCAGCGGGATGGAACCACAGTTGAAAAAGCAGAGTTTAACGAATTGTCTGTGGGAACAAAATACCGAATTCTCGAGCTTGACAAAGATGGAAATCCTATCGAAGCATCCGGTACTCTTGCCACGATGGCAAATGGTTTGAGCTTCCGAGTAACCTATCATGAGACCTCGGTAGAAATTCCGGCTACAGGAGATGGAGGAAAGGTGACTATCACGAACCGTCAGGATGTAGATACAATCCCGGAGACCGGTATTCATACGGATTCGAATCTTCTGTATGCAGGAATTCTGGCCAGCATAATACTTCTGGCTGGAGGAGCCTTTCTATTCTGGAGAAGAAAGAGATGAAACAGGAAATTTTAAAAGAGTATCTTCATCTGTTTTTGCGGGCAGGAGCATATCTGACCGTGATGGCACTTCTCTTTTCCAAGGTTTTCTTTCTGAACCAGGTACAGGGGATGGAGATGGCACCGTCACTGAAAGACGGAGATCTGGCTTTCGGACTGCGAATCGGTCAGGAGTACGAAAGTGGAGATGTCATCGTCTGCCGGGAAGAAGATGAACTTGCCTTTGTCCGTATAGTGGAAAAAGCGGAAGGTCGGGAAAACGCTTGGATAGTGCAAAAAGATGCATTGGTTACAGAAGATTCCGTAGAAGGGGAGAACTTGTCAGAGCAGGAAAATCTTGTGGTTTCAAAGGAACAGATCAAGGGAAAGGTTCTTACCATTCTTCGAAGACGCGGGATATAAGTAAACTATAAGTAACGATACAGTAGTGCAGCCCTAAGCACTAGCTGCTTGGGGTTTATGAAAGTGATATGGAAATGCAAAATGTGGGGGACTAAGATGAAAAGGAAAATAGTAGTTGGAATGATGAGCTTTTTGCTGGCTGGCATGCTGGCTTTCGGAAACTATGGGGAAGTACAGGCAGAGGGAAGTAATTTTACTTTTGAAAAATCCTACAGCTTGAAAGATAATGCACAGAGCGGAGCCTCTGCCCCAGCAGAAAGCTTTAGCTTTCAGAGTACAGATACCACTCCGGTGAACAATCAGGCGACCTTGTATGCGATCTCCTGTACGAAGTATAACGATACGGATAATCTGGATAGTATCATAACTTATGAAACACTCGATGATGCAACGAAATTAGCTTTGGATAGTGTAAAAACGCTGGCTCTTGGAATGGCAAACTATACGGAAGGGGAAGTGAAATATACGGCTGCTTCTTTGAACCCTGTAGAAAAATCAGTCGAAATCACTCCACCCGAAGCGAGTGCTTACCCCAGCGTCGGCTATTACTATTATGAATTCCAGGAGACGCAGGGAGATACAGCAGGTGTTACCTACAGCAGCGATGCCTGCGTGCTGCAGGTTGCAGTTGTCCGAGATGATGCGACAGGAGCTCTCGGCATTGGAAATATAAAGCTAATGAGTGTTGATGCCACAGGAAAATTAGCAAAAAAAGATAGCATTACAAATTTTTATTCCGCAGGAACCCTGACTATCGAAAAACAGGTTACAGGTAATATGGGAGATCGGGACAAAGAATTTACTGTGACCGTGACCTTTCATGCAGGTACAAAGAAGATCAAGGCACCCATCACGATTACGACAGAAAATCCCGCAACTACCACGAATCCTACTACACTGACACTGGAAGCTGATGGTTCTTCTGAACTGACTGCCACAATTTACGTAAAGCATGGAACAAAGGTCACCTTCTCCAATATCCCGGAGGGAGTCACTTATACGGTGAAGGAAACCAAAGCTGATGGCTATGATAATCCTGATTATTCGCTGAATGGAACAACAGTTTCTGGGAATACTGTAACCGGAACAGTGGCAGATACAGAAGCAGGCGGAATTATGAATCCATCTGTTAAAATTGTTAATCATAAAGAAGGTGCCATCGATACCGGCATTATCCTCTCAAATCTGCCCTACATCCTTGCTTTACTTGGAATTGCAGCAGCTTCCTTATTCCTTGTGACCAAAAACCATCATCGAAGAGAGGATTAATCCAGAAAATGGAGCGATGCGTGCGAAAGCTTCTGAATAAGATTCTGGATCTGGTGATAGGCCTAACCTTACTGACAGCAGCCCTCTATTGCATTTATTGCATCTGGGATAACAATCAGATCTACGACGAAGCCGGAGATTTTCAGAAAAGGGTGGGAGAACTTCGCCCGCAGGAAGAGAGTCCCTCCTTTGAGGAACTTCTAGCTATCAATCCGGATGTAGCAGCCTGGGTGACGTTGGAGGGGACAGCTATTGACGAACCTATTCTCCAGGGTGAAGATAATCTGGAATATTTAAACTTGAATGCCTATGGAGAGTATGCTCTGGCAGGAAGTATCTTCCTGGATGTTCGCTGCGATAAAACTTTTCAGAGCTTCTATGAGCTGGTTTACGGACATCATATGGAGAAGCACAGAATGTTTGGAGATTTGGATCTCTATCTGGATGAAGATTTTTCGAAGGAGCATCATACAGGAACGCTGATGATTCCGGGAAAGACCTATTCCTTGGAGCTTTTGGCGGTGATTAAAGCGGATGCAGGCAGTTCGGTTCTCTTTGAACCGGAAAAGTGGGAGACAGAATCCGAGCAGCTGATAACGGAAGCTATGTCAGATGCTGTTTTGGCCCACGAGGAACTTCTGTACGAGATAGAAAAAGACAGGGAGCGCAATAGTATTCTGGCTCTTAGCACTTGTTCCTCGGAAAAAGAGGAGGAACGGATCGTTGTACTGTGGCACTATGAGAGGTAAGAAAATGAAAAAGATAAGCTTTCTAGTCACGCCCTTATTAGCGTGTATTCTGGCTTTTATGATAGGCTCTTTTGCGGATGCGTCTGCTGCTAATGAACTTACGCTGCCGCTTACGATTTCCTGGGGCGAGGAAGGCTTAAGAGAAGATGAAACCTATCTACTGAGTCTGGAAGGGATGACGTCGGATTCTCCCATGCCAAAGGGAAGTGACAAAAGCTATCAGGTAAAGGTCAGTAAAAAAGCAAGCATTGACAGCCTTCCTACGATTCTATATGAAAAGCCAGGCGACTATACCTACAAGCTTTCCCTGAAACGAGAAGACGGAACACAGGTCGGTCTTTATTACCTGCATATCTCGGCTTATTATGCAGAAGGAGATAAGCTTACCGTTACGACAGCAATCCGGGAAAATAAGGAAGACGGAGCCAAGACAGATGTGATTCGTTTTAAAGACCCCGCGCAAAAGAAATCCGTGACCAATGAAAAGAAATCCGGATCGACATCACAAACCACGGACAAAAAGACACCGACATCGACCGAAAGCGCAGTTCAGACCGGAGATGAAAACAGACCGGAACTTTGGTGCGGAGCTTTTCTCCTGGGAGTAACCGGCCTCTTTTTTCTCCTGAAGCAGGCAAGACGCAAATCGCATCGGGCATAACTATTGCTTGACAGGAAGACGAAATAAGTATAAAATTTAATAGTTGTATGTTATTCCTAATCGGCAAAACTTATAAAAATAAGCGTGTCAAACGGGTTATATTTGTACAATGAAAATTAAATAAAGGAGGTGCTCCTGTGCCGTTTTATGTTCCGATTATCGTCGCGGTCGTATGTATCGTGGTGACGGCTGTTGTGACAAGTGTCGTACGCAAGAACACTATCGAGAAAAAGATAGGAGATGCGGAAGAAAAAGCAAGAACCATCATCGATGATGCATTGAAGGTGGCAGAACGGTCCAAGCGCGAGGCTTTGATGGAAGCGAAGGAAGAGTCGATGAAGTCAAAGAACGAGTTGGAAAAAGAGACCAAGGAACGCAGGGCAGAGCTGCAGCGTTATGAGCGGAGAGTGCTTGCCAAAGAGGAAACTCTGGACAAGAAATCAGATGCTTTGGAACGCCGTGAGCAAAGCTATGCGGCCAAAGAAGAGAAGCTGGCAAAGCAGGAAACTGAGTTGAACAAGCTTCAGGAAAAAAGAGTACAGGAACTGGAAAGAATCTCTGGCCTTACCTCCGAACAAGCAAAAGATTATTTATTAAAAACTGTTGAAGACGAAGTAAAACATGAAACCGCCGTGCTCGTCAAGGAATTGGAGAGCAGGGCAAAAGAAGAAGCAGACAAAAAGGCAAAGGAATATGTGGTGACGGCCATTCAGAAATGCGCTGCCGATCATGTGGCAGAGACTACGATTTCTGTGGTACAGCTTCCCAGCGATGAGATGAAGGGAAGAATCATCGGCCGTGAGGGACGGAATATCCGTACTCTCGAGACCCTGACAGGTATCGATTTGATCATCGACGATACACCTGAGGCAGTCATTTTGTCAGGCTTCGATCCCATTCGCCGCGAGGTGGCAAGGATTGCGCTGGAAAAGCTTATCGTAGACGGCCGGATTCATCCGGCACGCATCGAGGAGATGGTAGAGAAGGCGCAGCGGGAAGTGGAGACCAAGATCCGCGAGGAAGGCGAGGCTGCCGTACTCGAGGTAGGCGTCCATGGCATTCACCCGGAGCTTGTCAAGCTTCTCGGAAGAATGAAATTCCGTACCAGTTATGGACAGAATGCCTTAAAGCATTCCATCGAGGTAGCACACCTGACCGGGCTTCTGGCAGGCGAGGTAGGCGTCGATGTCCGCATGGCAAAGCGCGCCGGACTGCTGCATGATATCGGAAAATCCATCGACCATGAGGTGGAGGGATCCCATATCCAGATCGGTGCGGATCTGTGCAGAAAGTATAAGGAGTCACCGATTGTCATCAATGCGGTAGAGTCCCATCATGGTGATACCGAACCGACCTCTTTGATCGCATGTCTGGTACAGGCGGCAGATACGATTTCCGCAGCCCGTCCGGGTGCCCGCAGAGAGACCTTGGAGACGTATACCAATCGATTAAAACAGTTAGAGGATATCGCCAATGGATTTAAGGGCGTAGATAAGTCTTTTGCTATTCAGGCAGGCAGAGAGATTCGTGTAATGGTAGTTCCGGATCAGGTAGATGACGCCAGCATGGTATTGCTGGCAAGAGATATTTCCAAGCAGATTGAAGCAGAGCTGGAATATCCGGGTCAGATTAAGGTAAATGTTATCCGCGAAAGCCGGGTAACAGATTACGCGAAATAAAGACGAAGGATGTCGCAATGCGGCATCCTTTTTTGAATCATCAGAGAATGTGCCAAGGCACATTTTTAGACAAGGAGGAAGTTTCGATGGCAGAGATAGGATTTATCGGGATGGGAAATATGGGCTATGCCCTCTTAAAGGGTGTCATGAAGGAGTTTCCGGCAGAAAAGCTGATTTTTACGGCCAAGACTCCGGAGACCAGACATCGGATCCATGCAAAGACAGAGGTAGTTTATGCAGAATCCAATGCAGAATGCGCAAATAGCTGCAAATATTTGATTCTGGCGGTAAAACCGCAATATTATGCATCGGTGCTGAAGCAGATCCGCTATGCCGTGACTCCGGATCATGTGGTGATTTCTCTGGCACCCGGCATCACGATAGCAAGCTTGAAGGAAGCTCTCGGCTCTGACCGGAGAATCGTCCGGGCGATGCCAAATACACCGGCTCTGATAGGAGAGGGAATGACCGGACTTTCGTATCAGGCAGAGGAGTTTTCACAGGAGGAGATCGATACCATTCACCGGATCTTCGGTGCCGTTGGAAAATATGCAGATGTGGAAGAACGGATGATGAGTGCAGTAGTCTGCGCCAGCGGAAGCTCACCGGCCTATGTCTATCAGTTCATCGAAGCTCTGGCAGACGGGGCAGTAGCCTATGGCCTTCCGAGGGCAGAGGCTTATACCTTTGCAGCCCAGGCCGTGGCCGGTGCGGCAAAGATGGTGCTGGAAACCGGAGAGCATCCGGGAGCCCTGAAAGATAAGGTATGCTCACCGGGGGGAACGACCATTGCCGGTGTAGCCGCTCTCGAACAGTCTGGCTTCCGTGGAGCGATTCTCAAGGCTTGTACCGCCTGCTATGAAAAATCCGAAGGAATCAAATAAGCTTAGTAACGCTTCAGTAGCTTTACAGTTACTAAGTTTCTAAAAAACATGATTGATTTTCCGAGCATTTCTGTCTATAATGTACTTTACAAGCTTGCCGCCAAAATTCGAGAAGGTGGCGGCAGGACAGGGTGAAGCTGAGGGGCATATAGATAGATGGAACAAGAAATTAATGGATTTATGTCTTATTTGCACAATGTAAAAAAGACATCCCGGAATACAGAGCTTTCTTATCAGAGAGACCTCCTGAAAATGATGCATTTTCTCCAGAAACAGAAGGTGGAGAAGGCCGCTGAGGTAACGGAGACAGCCTTAAATTCTTATATTCTGGATTTGGAAAAAAATGGAATGTCGGCAGCGACCGTTTCGAGAAATATCGCATCGATGAAGGGATTTTACCTGTATCTTTGGAAAGAAGGAAGTATAAACAGCGATCCGGCGGAGAAACTGAAAGCCCCGAAGGTAGAGAAAAAGCTTCCTGAGGTTATGTCGGTGGAGGAGATAGAGCGTCTGCTCAAACAGCCCGGAGATCGCACGACCAAGGGACTCCGTGATACGGCTATGCTGGAACTTTTATACGCGACCGGTATCCGCGTCACAGAGTTGATTTCCCTAAAGCTCGAGGACGTGAACTGGAAGCTGGATTATATCGTCTGCCGTGACCGGAATAAGGAGCGGATCATTCCCTTCGGACCAAAAGCAAAGAAGGCGCTGGAGTCCTATCTGAAGGAAGCACGCGCGCAGCTGGTAGGTGAGAAAAAGTGCGACATGCTCTTTCCAAACTGCTCCGGTGAAGGCATGAGCCGCCAGGGCTTCTGGAAGCTGTTGAAGCAGTATGTAAAGCAGGCAGGTATCGAGATGGAGATTACACCCCATACCCTGCGTCACTCCTTTGCAGCACATCTGGTGGAAAATGGAGCAGATCTGCATGTCGTGCAGGAGATGCTTGGTCATTCTGATATCTCTACAACGATGGTATATGCAGCCAGGGCAAGGGAAATATATGCGAAGGCACATCCGAGAGGATAAAAAAAGAGATTCCTGCAAAACGCAGGAATCTCTTTTTCGTAACAACTATTTTGTATTAGCACCGCTCTGCGATCTCGTAAAGCAGTCGCTCGGAATCCTCCCAGCCAAGGCAGGCATCGGTGATGGATTTGCCATAGATATGGTCATGAATGCCCTGATTGCCTTCCTCGATGTAGCTCTCGATCATGACGCCCTTTACCATCTTTCGGATGTCGTCTGCGCAGGAACGGCTGTGCAGAACTTCCTTGATGATACGGATCTGCTCCTTGAACTGCTTGTTGGAGTTGTTGTGGTTGGCATCGACGATGCAGGCCGGATTCTTCAGCTCTCTCTGTGCGTAGAGATTGCAGAGATTGCGAAGATTCTCATAATGGTAGTTCGGCAGGGAGACACCGCGCTCATTGACCGCACCGCGAAGAACGACATGAGCCAGGTCATTGCCGCTGGTTTGAACATCCCAGCCGTGATAGATGAAGGAATGGCCGTTCTGTGCCGCATGAACGGAGTTCAGCATGACAGAAAAGTCACCGCTGGTGGGATTCTTCATGCCGACGGGCATGTTGATTCCGCTGGATACCAGGCGATGCTGCTGGTTTTCGACCGAGCGGGCACCGATGGCGATATAGGAAAGAAAGTCCTCCACGTAGGGCAGGTTCTCCGGGTAGAGCATCTCGTCGGCCGCAGTCAGGCCGGTTTCCTCGATGGCGCGGATGTGCATGTGGCGCAGAGCAATGATGCCGGCCAGCGGATCGGGTTTTTTCTCCGGATCCGGCTGATGCATGATTCCCTTGTAGCCGTCACCGGTGGTACGGGGCTTGTTGGTATAGATGCGGGGAATGATTAAGACCTTGTCCTTAATCTTCTCCTGCACCGGAACCAGACGGCGTACATAGTCACAGACTGCCTCTTCATTGTCGGCAGAGCAGGGGCCGATGATGGCGATGAAGCGGTCATCCTCTCCGGTAAATATCTTACGGATCTCTTCATCTCTCTCTTTCTTAATCTGCGCGACCCGTTCCGGAACCGGATACAGCTCACGGGTTTCCTGCGGGGTGGGCAGCTTTTGCTTGAAATCAAATGACATTTTTTCGAACTCCTCGTTTGTAGATTGTAATTGCGAACTGTTTCTATCATAACGCACCCCTGTGAAATTGTCACGAAAAATTTTTGAGGAGGGTTGACAGGGGGCTTATTGAGTGATATTATCAAAACTGAAATCCGACAAAAATGCTCGGAATTTAATGCGAGGTGACTGAATGAAACTATCTACAAAAGGAAGATATGGACTTCGCGCGTTGATTGATTTGGCTCTGTACAGTGAAAATGAGACGGTGTCCATTGCCAGCATTTCCGCCAGGCAGAACATATCAGAAAGTTATCTGGAGCAGCTGATTGCGAAGCTTCGAAAGGCAGGGCTGGTAACCAGTGTCCGGGGCGCGGGCGGAGGCTATAAGCTTGCAAAACCGGCATCTGAGATCTCTGTGGGAGATATCCTAAGAGCGCTGGAGGGAAGCCTGGATGCAGTGAAATGCCCGGGACTGGAGGAGGAAAGCTCCTGCGACGGCTCAGAGTTCTGTGTCACGAAATACGTCTGGCAGAAGATCAATGACAGCATCAACCGCACAGTAGATGAGATGAAGCTGGATCAATTGGTGAAAGAAAGCAAAAATATGAAAGAAGAGGCGGGGACAAACGAGAGCACGTCCTGCTGTATCTAATAAAAGAAGGAGATAGCACGATGAAAAAGTTAATTTATTTGGATAATGCGGCGACCACAAAGACGGCGCCGGAGGTTGTAGAGGCGATGCTGCCGTACTTTACAGAGCATTATGGCAATCCCTCTACCGTATATAGCCTGGGAGGCGAGAGCAAGAAGGCTATCACCGAAGCAAGAGAGACCATTGCGAATGCCTTGGGTGCCCAGACCGAAGAGGTTTATTTTACAGCGGGCGGCAGCGAGTCAGACAACTGGGCTTTGAAGGCTACAGCAGAGGCATACCAGAGTAAGGGTAAGCACATCATTACCTCCAAGATCGAGCATCATGCGATCCTGCATACCTGCGAGTGGCTTGAGAAGCATGGCTTTGAGATCACCTACCTGCCGGTGGACGAGGACGGTGTTGTAGAGCTCGAAGAGCTGAAAAAAGCCATTCGTCCGGATACCATCCTGATTTCCGTGATGTTTGCCAACAATGAGATTGGAACTATTCAGCCCATCAAGGAGATCGGCGAGATTGCCCATGAGCATGGCATCCTTTTCCATACCGATGCGGTACAGGCCTTCGGTCAGGTTCCCATCAACGTAGATGAGTATCATATCGATATGCTGAGTGCCAGCGGTCATAAGCTGAACGGCCCGAAGGGCATCGGCTTTTTGTATATCCGCAAGGGTGTAAAGATTCGTTCCTTTGTACATGGCGGCGCACAGGAGCGCAAGCGCCGTGCAGGCACCGAGAATGTGCCGGGTATCGTAGGACTGGGCAAGGCTGTCGAGCGTGCCATGACGACGATGAAGGAGCGTACCGATAAGGAGATCGAGCTTCGTGATTACCTGATTGACCGCGTCCTGAAGGAGATTCCTTATACGAAGCTGAACGGACACAGAACTACCCGTCTTCCGAACAACGCAAACTTCAGCTTCCGGTTCATCGAGGGCGAGTCCCTGCTCATCATGCTGGATATGGAAGGCATCTGCGGTTCCTCAGGTTCTGCCTGCACCTCCGGCTCGCTGGATCCGTCCCATGTCCTGATGGCCATCGGCCTGCCGCATGAGATTGCCCACGGCTCCCTCAGACTGACTCTGAACGAGGAGATTACGAAAGAGGATCTGGACTTTGTAGTGGAAAACCTGAAGCGAATCATTGACAGACTGAGAAGTATGTCACCGTTATACGAGGACTTTCTGCGTAAGCAATGAGTCATGTAAACGATGCGCTAGCATGAAATAATTTAGAAATAGAGGAGAAATCAATTATGTACAGCGAAAAAGTAATGGATCATTTTCAGCATCCCCGCAACGTAGGAGAGATAGAGAACGCCAGCGGCGTAGGAACAGTCGGTAATGCAAAGTGTGGTGACATCATGCGGATGTACCTAGACATCGATGAGAATGGTGTTATCCAGGACTGTAAGTTCAAGACCTTCGGCTGCGGTGCTGCAGTAGCTACCAGCAGCATGGCCACCGAGCTTGTAAAGGGAAAGACCATCCAGCAAGCTCTGGAGGTTACGAATAAGGCTGTTATGGAAGCTCTGGACGGACTTCCCCCTGTAAAGGTTCACTGTTCCCTGCTGGCAGAGGAAGCCATTCATGCAGCACTCTGGGATTATGCAGAGAAGCATGGCATCAAGATCGAAGGCCTGAAGAAGCCGAAGTCTGATATCCATGAAGGCGAGGAAGAAGAGGGCGAGGACTACTAAAAAAGGTCTTGCCGGAGAATAGAAAATGTCAAAGAAAAAAGTAGTAGTAGGAATGTCCGGCGGTGTAGACTCCTCCGTGGCGGCCTATCTTTTAAAGGAACAGGGCTACGAGGTCATCGGAGCGACGATGCAGATCTGGCAGGATGAAGATGAGTTCACCCAGGAGGAAAATGGCGGCTGCTGCGGCCTGTCTGCAGTAGATGATGCGAGGCGCGTGGCAGCTCAGCTTGACATCCCCTACTATGTCATGAATTTCAAGGCGGACTTCAAGGAAGCGGTCATGGATTACTTCGTGGCAGAATACCTGGCGGGGCGGACACCGAATCCCTGCATTGCCTGCAACCGTTATGTGAAATGGGAGGCACTCTTAAAGCGCAGCCTGGACATCGGAGCAGACTATATTGCCACGGGGCATTATGCACGGGTAGAAAAGCTTTCGAATGGTCGCTATGCGATCCGCAATTCTGTCACGGCAGCGAAGGATCAGACCTACGCCCTCTACAACCTGACTCAGGAGCAACTGTCGCATACGCTGATGCCGGTGGGCGCCTACTCGAAGGATCAGATCCGGGAAATCGCTGCGAAGCTTGGCTTTCGTGTGGCAAAAAAGCCGGACAGTCAGGAGATCTGCTTTGTGCCGGATCAGGATTATGCTGGCTTTATCGAAAGGACGACCGGGGAGCCGTCGAAAGAGGGAAATTTCGTCACGGCCGACGGCACGGTGCTGGGCAGACACAAGGGAATCATTCATTATACCATCGGACAGCGAAAAGGTCTCGGCCTTGCGATGGGGCGAAGAGTTGTAGTTACGGAGATTCGCCCGGAGACCAACGAGGTCGTTATCGGTGAGCAGGAGGATGTATTTACGACAACCCTTCTGGCAAATCGCCTGAATCATATGTCCGAAGCAGAATTTCCGGAAGACAGGGAAGTGCTGGCGAAGATCCGCTATAATCACAAAGGCTCCCCCTGTATCATTCACAGGGAGAGCGAGGATTTGGTTCGCGTGAATTTCACAGAACCCGTCCGCGCCGTTACACCGGGACAGGCGGTAGTCTTTTATGACGGAGACTATGTGCTCGGCGGCGGAACCATCATGCGATAAATTAGATGAGCAGGGTTTTCATACCCTGCTCATTCTAATTCATAGGAAAGTGCGTCCTATGAATCAAAAAAGCTCCGAGAGGATGCACACTCTTTCTTACAACGGAAGAAACTCTGGTTTTCGTTCCCGGAATACCGTAAAATACCGGAAGCCGCATTCTCGAAGGACTTGCTTGGCGTCGTCAAACCGGTAAGCGACATATTCTGTCGTATGGGCATCGGATCCCATGGTAATAATTTCGCCACCGAGCTCACGGTAGCGGCGCAGCACATCATGACAGGGGTTCGGCTCGGAAAGTCCGGCCTTATAGCCGCCGGTATTGATCTCGATGCCCTTGCCCTTCTGGATCAAGAGCTTCAGAATCGCATCGACCTGCTCGGCATGCTTTTTATAAGGAAAGACTCGCTCGCCCTCCGGAATATAGCGAATGATATAATCGATATGTCCGTAGACATCGAAGCCATCGAAGGCCTGGATATTTTCCAGGGTTACATCGAGATAACGGTTGATTCCGGCTGAGACTTCCCAGGAACTCCAGAAATCGGGAAAATATGGATCGAATTTATCTACCATATGAGTGGAACCGATCAGAAAATCAAAGGTCTTATCCGAAAGCCAGCTGCGGTATGCATCGCCGAGGTGAGGCTGGAGACCAAGCTCTGCACCGATCCGAACTTCCAGTTGATCCCTATATTTTTCCTGAAGACGTTTCATTTCGGGAAAATATGCGTCCGTATCCAGGTCAAAGCACATATCCGTATAGGGATAATCGAGATCCTGATGTTCCGTCATGCAAATCAGGGAAAGCCCGCGCTTCATGGCTGTCTGGATGACTTCTTCGGTGGGTGTCTCGCTGTCACCGGAAAAGCAGGAATGCAAATGATAATCAGCAGTCATAATTTTTACCTCCGATTTCGAGTATACACCCGATTCTGTAAAAAAAATATACAATGACAGGAAAAAGATCGACAAGAAATTCGCTGTTCTGACAAAAATTGCACAAAGACGAATTCACACTTGCTTTTTTGTACGGGATTCGATACAATAGTGGCAGGTTGGGCCTGCCCTGTTTTAGGGATGGAAACCACGAAATAAACTAAATTCACATTTAGGAGGAAATTTAAAATGGCAGTAAAAGTAGCGATTAACGGTTTCGGACGTATCGGCAGACTTGCATTCAGACAGATGTTCGGCGCAGAGGGATATGAGGTTGTAGCTATCAACGACCTGACAAGCCCGAAGATGCTGGCTCACCTGTTAAAATATGATTCTTCTCAGGGTAAGTACGCTCTGGCAGATACCGTATCTGCAACAGAAGATTCCATCATCGTTGATGGTAAGGAGATCAAGATCTACGCAAAGGCTAACGCAGCTGAGCTTCCCTGGGGAGAGATCGGTGTAGACGTAGTTCTGGAGTGCACAGGTTTCTACACATCCAAGGAGAAGGCTTCTGCTCATATCACAGCAGGCGCTAAGAAGGTAGTTATCTCTGCTCCGGCTGGAAATGACCTTCCGACTATCGTTTACAATGTAAACCACACAACACTGACAAAAGAGGATACTGTAATTTCCGCAGCTTCCTGTACTACAAACTGCCTGGCACCGATGGCAAAGGCTCTGAACGACTATCTGCCGGTTGAGTCTGGTATCATGTGCACCATCCACGCTTACACAGGCGACCAGATGATCCTTGACGGACCGCAGAGAAAGGGTGACCTGAGAAGAAGCCGTGCAGGCGCTATCAACATCGTTCCGAACAGCACAGGAGCAGCTAAGGCAATCGGCCTTGTTATTCCGGAGCTGAACGGCAAGCTCATCGGCGCTGCACAGCGTGTACCGACCCCGACTGGTTCTACCACTATCCTGAACGCAGTTGTTAAGGGTGAGGCTACTGTTGATGGTATCAACGCAGCTATGAAGGCAGCAGCTACCGAGTCCTTCGGATACAACACAGATGAGATCGTATCTTCCGATATCGTTGGTATGAGATTTGGTTCTCTGTTTGATGCAACTCAGACCATGGTTGTAAACCTTGGCAATGGCACATCTCAGGTACAGGTTGTTTCTTGGTATGACAACGAGAACTCCTATGTATCTCAGATGGTTCGTACAATTAAGTACTTCGCTGAGCTCGCTTAAGTATCTAATTAAGACCTTAAGAGGTCCGGTCTTTATGGACCGGATCTCTTTTTGCATTTATCATAACAAGTAAGGAGAGATTACGATGTTAAACAAGAAATCTGTAGATGACATCAACGTAAAAGGACAGCGCGTCCTGGTAAGATGCGACTTCAACGTACCGCTGAAGGATGGCAAGATCACAGACGAAAACCGTCTGGTAGCAGCTCTGCCGACGATCAAGAAGCTGATCGCAGACGGCGGAAAGGTAATCCTTTGCTCCCATCTGGGCAAGCCGAAGGGAGAGCCGAAGCCAGAGCTGTCTCTGGCACCGGTAGCAAAGAGACTTTCTGAGCTTCTTGGGCAGGAAGTAAAATTTGCAGCAGATCCGGAGGTAGTTGGACCGAACGCAAAGGCAGCTGTAGAGGCTATGCAGGACGGCGAGGTAGTTCTTCTTGAGAATACCCGTTATCGCGCAGAGGAGACCAAGAACGGAGAGGCATTCTCCAAGGATCTGGCTTCCCTGGCAGATGTATTTGTAAACGACGCATTCGGAACCGCACACCGTGCACATTGCTCCAATGTAGGCGTAACTCAGTATGTAAAGACTTCTGTAGTAGGATACCTGATGCAGAAGGAGATCAACTTCCTGGGTAATGCAGTCAACAACCCGGAGCGTCCGTTCGTAGCGATCCTGGGCGGAGCAAAGGTAGCAGACAAGCTGAACGTTATCGCAAACCTGCTTGAGAAGTGCGACACTCTGATCATCGGCGGCGGAATGGCATATACCTTCCTGAAGGCAAAGGGATACGAAGTAGGTACTTCCCTGGTAGATGATGAAAAGATCGACTACTGCAAGGAAATGATGGAGAAGGCTGAGAAGCTTGGCAAAAAGCTGCTTCTTCCGGTTGATACCACCATTGCAAAAGATTTCCCGAACCCGATTGACGCAGAGATCGAGGTATCTGTCGTACCGTCCAACGAGATCCCGGCAGATATGATGGGTCTGGATATCGGAACCAAGACTGCTGAGCTGTACGCTGAGGCAGTGAAGTCTGCGAAGACCGTTGTTTGGAACGGACCGATGGGTGTATTTGAGAACCCGATCCTGGCAAAGGGTACCATCGCAGTAGCAAAATCCCTGGCTGAGACAGACGCAACTACCATCATCGGCGGCGGCGACTCTGCAGCAGCAGTGAACACCCTTGGCTTCGGTGACAAGATGACTCATATCTCTACAGGCGGCGGCGCTTCCCTGGAGTTCCTTGAGGGCAAAGAGCTTCCGGGTGTAGCTGCAGCTAACGACGCAGAGTAATTTTATATAATATAAGAGGAGAAAAGAACAATGGCAAGAAAGAAAATTATCGCCGGCAACTGGAAAATGAACATGACTCCCAGCGAGGCAGTAGAACTGGTAAACACCTTAAAGCCGCTGGTAGCAAATGATGAAGTAGACGTAGTATTCTGCGTACCGGCTATCGATATCATCCCGGTTGTAGAGGCTGCTAAGGGATCCAACATCCAGGTTGGTGCTGAGAATATGTACTTCGAGGAGAAGGGCGCTTATACAGGCGAGATTTCCCCGAACATGCTGACAGATGCCGGCGTGAAGTATGTCATCCTTGGACATTCCGAGAGACGTGAGTATTTCGCAGAGACCAGCGAGACTGTAAACAAGAAGATGCTGAAGGCATTCGAGCATGGCCTGACACCGATCATGTGCTGCGGCGAGACTCTGACTCAGAGAGAGCAGGGTGTAACCATGGACTTCATCCGTCAGCAGGTAAAGGTTGGTTTCCAGGGCGTTACTGCAGACCAGGCAAAGGAAGCAGTTATCGCTTACGAGCCGATCTGGGCAATCGGAACCGGCAAGACCGCTACTACAGAGCAGGCTGAGGAAGTTTGCGCTGGTATCCGTGCTTGCATCGCTGAGATCTATGATGAGGCAACTGCAGCAGCTATCCGTATCCAGTACGGCGGATCTGTAAATGCAGCTACCGCTCCGGAGCTCTTTGCACAGGCTGACATCGATGGCGGCCTGGTAGGCGGCGCAGCTCTGAAGCCGGACTTCGGAAAGATCGTAAATTACAAGTAAGTCTAAAATTTTAGGCAAAATAACCAAATATAACGCTATAAAACGTGATAAAAAGCCATTTGTTTAGCTAATATTGCTAATCAAATGGCTTTTATTAGATGAGTGAATTATACACGTAAAAATAGCCGTCCTGCCTTGGCAAAAAAATACAAGCACTCTTTGAAAAATCGTAACTATTCAGAACCCCATTCGCAAACCATGGATCTTGTCAGAAATAAATGCTACAATCATGTCATCAAAAGGCGACAAGGAGCGACAACATGCGGTGGCGTATCAAAAAGAAAAAAGGGCTTCTTCCGGATCCGGAATATGAGAAGATAAGAAAGAGCTTGCTTGCAGAACTGGATCGGCAGCTGAAAGTCATGGAACAAATAAATGTAAACCAAACAAAGAAAAAAGGTTGACAATTAAAAAGGGATTCTTTATAGTTACAAAAGAGAAATGCAAAAGGAGACAAAAGATGAATACAGAATCCCTCAAAAACAAAAAGAAACTGACAACCTATCAACTGACCCTGACGGCGGTGATGACAGCGGTGATCTGTGTCTTAAGCCCCGTTTCCTTAAATATTCCGATCAGTCCGGTGCCGATTTCCCTTGGAAGTATGGCAGTTTACCTGGCGGTAACGGTACTTGGAACGAAGCTTGGAACCTTAAGCTGCGGGATTTACCTGCTGCTTGGACTGGTAGGCCTTCCGGTCTTTGCAGGCGGAAGCGCGGGAGCAGATAAGCTCTTCGGACCGACAGGCGGCTACCTGATTGGCTACCTCTTTCTGGCATTGATTGCCGGTGTCTTTGTCGGACGTTTTCCGGAGAAAAAAGAAAAGAACATCGCCTTTGCGATGATTGGCATGGTGCTGGGAACCATTGTACTTTATATTCTAGGAAGCGCATGGCTTGCCTATTCGGCAGGAATGAATTTTCAGGCAGCTCTGTGGGCGGGAGTGATTCCCTTTATCCCGGGAGATCTGGTAAAGATGGTTTTGGCAGTCTTAGTCGGAACGGTGCTTCGGGGAAGACTTCTCCAGGCAGGACTCTTAAATCCGAAAGAGCACTAAAGGTTCAGAAACAATCTGAATCGGTCATAAACAGCATTGACTTTTTATGAACAAACTGCTATATTTTAAAGAAAAAAGCAGTTACAAAAAGCGCAGCTGGTCAGGAAGAAAACAGTTACGAATAATTAAATTTAACAGCAAAAATGAAGAGAAGACCGGGTTTTGCGAAAATGAGGGGCAGAGAGATTCCCGCTATTTTACGCACTATCTGGCTTCTTTTTCGACTGTACAGTTTGTCTACATGTGATGCAGTGCGCTAATTATAATGAAGTCAGGGAGGATTAGGTTCATGGAAACTCGTCAGGGCAAGAGCGTGTTTTCCGGTGTAGCTATCGGAAAGCTTTTTATCTACAAGAAGGCAAAACAGGTCGTAGAAAAGAACACAATTGAGGATCCGGCAGCAGAGGTAGCCCGCTATATGGCTGCAAAGGAAAAGGCAAAAGAGCAGCTGGAGATGCTGAAAGAGAAGACGATGAAGGATGTAGGAGAGGCTGAGGCTGAGATCTTTGAGGCTCACCAGATGCTTCTTGAAGATCTGGACTTTGTAGAAGGCATTACAGGCATGATCGAGAACGACAAGGTCAATGCCGAGTATGCAGTATTTGTGACCGGTGAGCAGTGTGCAGCATTATTCTTAAGCATGGATGATGACTATATGCGCGGACGTGCAGCCGATGTCAACGATATTTCCAACCGTCTGATCGCTATCTTAAGCGGTACCCAGGTAAGCGCAGAGGCTATGCCGGAGCCGGTGATCATCATGGCAGAGGATCTGGCACCCAGTGAGACGGTACAGTTTGAGAAGGACAAAATCCTGGCGCTGGTTACCCAGAAGGGTTCTGCTAACTCTCATACCGCGATTCTGGCACGTATGATGAACATTCCGTGTATCGTTACCGCTGACATCGACTTAAATCCGGAGCTGACCGGAAAAGAAGGTATCGTAGACGGCTTCACAGGTAAGATCTATATCGAGCCGGATGAAGTGACAGCAGCGGTTATGGCTGAGAAGAAGAAGCGTGAGGAAGAGCGCAAGCTCCTGCTTCAGAGCCTGAAGGGTCTGCCTACCGTAACCAAGAGCGGCAAGCATATTCATCTGTATTCCAACATCGGCAGCGAGGAAGATGTAGACGCAGTTCTGGAGAACGATTCCGAGGGTATCGGCCTGTTCCGCAGCGAGTTCCTGTACCTGGGCCGTGATGATTATCCGACCGAGGAGGAGCAGTTCCGCGTATATAAGAATGTTATTTCCAAGATGAACGGTAAGAAGGTCATTATCCGTACCCTGGATATCGGTGCAGATAAGCAGGCTGATTACTTCCAGATTCCGAAGGAAGAGAACCCGGCCATGGGCTTCCGTGCGATCCGTATCTGCCTGCACAGACCGGAGGTATTCAAGACCCAGCTGCGCGCCATCTATCGTGCAAGTGCTTATGGAACCGCTTCCATTATGTTCCCGATGATCATTTCTGTAGCAGAGGTTAAGAAGATCAAAGAAATCGTAGAGGAAGTAAAGGAAGAGCTTCGTCAGGCAGACATCCCCTTCGGCGATGTAGAGCTTGGCATCATGGTAGAGACACCGGCAGCCGTTATGATCGCAGATATGCTGGCTCCGGAGGTAGACTTCTTCAGCATCGGAACCAACGACCTGACACAGTATACCCTGGCGATCGACCGTCAGAATCAGTCTCTGGATGACATCTATGATCCCCATCATGAGGCAGTGCTTCGCATGATCCAGAGAACCATCGAGTGTGCACATGCACACGGCGCATGGTGCGGTATCTGTGGAGAGCTGGGTGCAGATATGGAGCTGACCCGCCGCTTCATCCAGATGGGCATCGACGAGCTGTCTGTATCTCCGGTATTTACCCTGGAGCTGCGTAAGAAGATTCGCGAGACCGAGTAAGAGAAGCGGATTACAAGGATAGTTGACCGGAGGCAGTCCGGTTTATCGCTATAAAATTATTTAATAAAAGGAGAATTTACGATGAAAGAGTTTAAGTATGTAGTACAGGACGAGTTAGGACTTCACGCAAGACCGGCAGGACTTCTGGTAAAGGAAGCTGCAAAGTATAAGAGTGCAATCACTCTGGACAGCGGCGTTAAGAAGGCAGACGCAAAGAGAATCATGGCAGTTATGTCCATGGGCGTAAAGCAGGGCGTAGAGGTTACCGTAACCGTAGATGGTGAGGATGAGGATACAGCATTCGACGCTATCAAGACCTTCTTCGAGACAAACCTGTAAGATAAGGAAAAAAGACGGCACAGTCGCTTGCGGCTGTGCCGTTTCTTGTGTAAAATAAGGAGTATCATAGAAAAGCAAAGATGGGAGAAAACATGACAGTTGAAGAATTAAAAACCTATGAACTGGTGGAAAAACGTGAAATTGAAGAATTGCATTCCATCGGCTATTATCTGAAACATAAAAAGACGGGCGCAAAGGTATGCCTCTTATCAAACGACGATGAGAATAAGGTTTTCTACATCGGATTTCGTACTCCGGCACCGGATGATACCGGCGTAGCACATATCCTGGAGCATTCCGTGCTTTGCGGATCGAAGGAGTTTCCGGTAAAGGATCCCTTTGTAGAGCTGGCCAAGGGTTCCTTAAATACCTTTTTAAATGCAATGACCTATCCGGACAAGACGGTATATCCCGTTGCAAGCTGCAATGACAAGGATTTTCAGAACCTGATTCATGTATACATGGATGCGGTTTTCTATCCGAATATCTATCAGAAGAAAGAAATTTTCTGCCAGGAGGGCTGGCATTATGAGATGGAGAACGAGGATGGCGATCTGACGGTAAACGGTGTCGTTTACAATGAGATGAAGGGCGCCTTTTCCTCCCCGGAGGGCGTGCTGGAACGGGAGATTTTAAATTCGCTCTATCCGGATACCACCTATGCCAATGAGTCCGGCGGAGATCCGGAATTTATCCCTACCTTGACCAGAGAGCAGTTCCTGGATTTCCATGGCCGTTATTATCATCCGTCAAACAGTTATATCTTCCTGTATGGCAATTGTGATATGGCTGAGAAGCTTACGTGGCTGGATGAAAAATACTTAAGCAAGTTTGAATATCTCTCCATCGATTCAGAGGTTCGAACCCAGGCACCCTTTGAGAAAATGCGGGAAATCGTAAAGGATTATTCCATTTCAGCGGAGGAAAGCGAGGCAGATCATACCTATCTTTCCTACAATAAATCCGTAGGGGATACCCTGGATCCAAAGCTCTATCTGGCGATGCAGGTGCTGGAGTATGTTCTCTTATCTGCTACCGGTGCACCCTTAAAGGAAGCACTTCTGGATGCCGGTATCGGTCAGGACATCATGAGCTCCTACGACAATGGCGTAAAGCAGCCTATTTTCTCAATTATTGCAAAAAATGCAAATGAAGATCAAAAAGATACATTTGTAGAAGTGATCGAAACCACCCTGAAAAAGCTGGCAGAGGAAGGGGTGGACGAGAAGGCTCTGCGTGCCGGTATCAATTATTTTGAATTCCGCTACCGGGAGGCAGATTTCGGAAATTATCCAGCGGGTCTGATGTATGGTCTCCAGGCCTTTGACAGCTGGCTTTACAAGGATGACAGTGCATTTTTGCATCTGGAAGCCCTGGATAGCTTTGCCTTCTTAAAGGAACAGGTAAAGCAGGGATATTTTGAAGGCCTGATTAAGACCTATCTTCTCGAGAATCCCCATGGTTCTCTGGTGACGATCCGGCCGAAGAAGGGACTGACAGCCGCTCAGGATGAGAAGCAGAAGGAAAAGCTGAAGGCCTATCGGGATTCTTTGAGCCAGGAAGAGAAAAAGGAAATCGTGGCATTCACAAAACATCTGAAGGAGTATCAGAGCGAGCCTTCCCCGCAGGAAGATCTGGCGAAAATCCCCCTTCTCGACCGGGAGGATATCGAAAAGAAGGCTCAGCCCTTCCAAAATGAGGAGAGAATGGTGGAGGATACCAAGGTTGTTTACCATCCCATCTTTACAAATGGTATCGGCTACGTGACTTTGGTATTTCAGGCAGACCGCATTCCGGAAGAACTGGTTCCCTATCTGGGACTTTTAAAGGCCGTGATTGGACGGGTGGATACGGAGCATTATACCTACGGAGAATTTTCGAACGAGCTGAATCTGCATACCGGCGGCATCTCCTTAAGCATCGGAAGCTACGATAATCTGAAAAAACCGGGAGCTTATATTCCGGTCTTAGAGGTAAAGAGTAAGGCGCTCTACGAGGAAGAGCCGGTGGCCTTTGGGATGATCAAGGAAATGCTTCTGACCTCGAAGCTGCGGGATAAAAAGCGACTGCGCGAAATCCTGTCTGAGACGAAATCGAGACTTCAGATGGCATTCCAGACGGCAGGCCACTCTATAGCGGCACTTCGGGCGATGTCCTACTTTTCTTCCAGTGCAGCCTTCTCCGACCGGACAGAGGGTGTAGATTTTTATCGATTTATCGAAAAGCTGGATAAGAACTTTGAGACAGAGTTCGAGGAGACCGTGAAGAAGCTGGAACAGCTTATGAAATGCCTGTTCTGCCAGGAAAATCTGATTATCAGCTATACCGGAGAAGAAAAGAGTCTTCCGGGATTTGAAAACGAGGCAGGAGGGCTTATCCGCGCCCTTTATGCGAATACCGGAGCAGAAAAGGCTGTATGGGATCTGAAACCGGCGCATAAAAACGAAGGCCTGAAGACCTCGGCTCAGATTCAGTACGTAGCCCGGGCGGGAAGCTTTCTTGCAGCAGGGCTGCCCTACAACGGAGCCTTGAAGGTTCTTCGGATCATCATGAGCTATGATTATCTCTGGAATAATGTCCGGGTAAAAGGCGGCGCTTACGGCTGCATGAATAATTATACCAGGACAGGCAGCGGTTACCTGGTGTCCTATCGTGATCCGAATCTTTCGAAGACAAATGAGATTTTCACGGAGAGCGTCGCCTATATAGAAGCGTTTGACGTATCCAAGCGGGATATGACAAAGTACATCATCGGAACGATCAGCTCTATGGACACACCGCTGAATGCGAGGGCGAAGGGCATGCGTTCCTTCAGCGCCTGGATGACAGGACTGACGGAAGAACAGCTTCAGAAGGAGCGGGACGAGGTACTTGGCTGCGGCGTCGAGGAAATCAGAAGCCTGGCGCCTTATCTGAAAGCTATGCTGTCCCAGCATTATATCTGCGTCATTGGAAACGAAGAAAAGCTGGAGAAGGAGAAGGAGCTCTTTGAGGTAACTGAGAGCCTCTTCCATTAAAAATCGGAGAAGAACAGATGGAAAATTCAAATTGTAAATCCGGGTTTGCCACATTGATTGGCAGGCCCAATGTAGGAAAATCCACCCTGATGAACCGGCTGATCGGACAGAAGATCGCGATTACATCAAATAAACCGCAGACCACGCGCAATCGGATTCAGACAGTCTATACCTGCGAGGAGGGACAGATCGTATTTCTCGATACGCCGGGAATCCATAAGGCGAAGAATAAGCTCGGAGAATATATGGTTCATGCTGCAGAGCGAACCCTGAAAGAGGTAGATGTGATTCTCTGGCTGGTGGAGCCGACCACCTTTGTAGGTGCCGGGGAACAGCATATTGCGGAGCAGCTAAAAAAGGTGAAGACACCGGTGATCCTGGTGATCAATAAGACAGATACCGTCAAAAGGGAAGAGCTTTTGGCCGTCATCGACACCTATCGGAAGCTTCATGAGTTTGAGGAAATTGTACCGGTATCCGCCTTAAGCGGAGACAATACGGAAGTTCTGATTCAGCAGATTTTTAAATATCTTCCCTATGGTCCAAAGTTTTATGACGAGGATACGGTGACGGATCAGCCCATGCGGCAGATCGTGGCAGAGCTGATTCGGGAAAAGGCACTTCGTTGTCTGAATGAAGAAATTCCGCACGGTATCGCGGTCTCCATCGATAAGATGAAAGAGCGGTCGGACGGCAGAATCATGGATATCGATGCGACGATCATCTGTGAGCGGGATTCCCACAAGGGCATCATCATCGGAAAGCAGGGAGCAATGCTGAAAAAGATCGGAAGTGCAGCCCGCTACGAGATAGAAGAAATGCTGGAGATGAAGGCGAATTTGAAGCTGTGGGTGAAGGTCAAGAAGGACTGGCGTGACAGCGATTTCCTGATCAAGAACTTTGGCTACGATAAGAAGGATCTGGAGCTTTAATAAAGAATGGGACAGTTGATTACCGTGACGGGGCAGGTTCTGGCAGCCTATCCCCAGGGGGACTATGACAAACGCATCGTCCTCCTGACCCGGGAACGGGGGAAAATCACAGCCTTTGCCCGGGGAGCGAGACGCCCGAACAGTCCGCTGCTTGCCGTATGCAATTCCTTTGTCTTCGGTAAATTTCAGCTTTTTGAGGGACGAACCTCTTATAATCTGGAACAGGCAGAAATCTCCAATTATTTCCAGGAACTGAGTACAGATTTCGAAGGTGCCTGCTACGGCTTTTATTTCTGTGAGATCGCGGAATACTATACCAGAGAAGCAAATGATGAGGTACTGATGCTGAAGCTTCTATATCAGTCCCTGCGGGCACTGGGAAATAAGAGCATTCCAGATCCCTTGATTCGCTATATCTATGAGCTGAAAGTACTTGTGATAAACGGCGAGTGCCCACCGGACCTTGACGAGCTTCAGGTATGCGAATCCACACGCTATACCCTGCAGTATATCGCTGCCTCTCCGATCGAAAAGCTCTATACCTTTAACGTCTCGGAACAGGTGCTTGGGGAGCTGGGAGCGGTACTTCGCAGGTACCGGGATACGTATATGGAAGGGCATTTCAAATCTCTGGAGATATTGGAAAGCTGTGAGGCTGTGATTTCGGGTGACGGGACTTGAAAAATGCCCTAAAAGACGATATACTATATGGGATTTCCCGGAGCAAAGGCTTCGGAGAAAAAGTAGGAGGAGTCTAGATGAAAAAATCAATCTGTTTTTGTCTCCTGATCTGCATGTTATCACTTTTTGTCGGCTGTGGCAGCTCCGAACCGGAGGAGAATACCATAGCAGTAGATAAAAAGGGAAGAATAACCGATACGATCGTGGAGGACTTTGACAAGGATTATTACGATTCCGACGAGCTTCAAAGTGAGATCGAGGCTGAGCTTGCAAAGTACAATCAAAACTATGCATCCGATCCGATCGAGCTTAAGAAATTCGGAATAAAGAACGGAAAAGCAACCCTTCAGCTGCTCTTTTCGGAAGCAAAGTATTATGAGGAATATACCGAGTCCACATTTTTTACCGGCACGGTAGAGGAGGCTCAGGCAGAAGGATATGAGCTGACCGGAGATATGGTGGATACGGACGGAGAGAAGACAGGGGTGAGTTCCCTGGAGGATCCGGCAAAGGCAAGGATCGTGATTCTGGAAAATGATGAAACGGTAAATGTGGAAGTACCGGGAAAGATACTGGCTGTATCCGGTGGCGGAAATGTAAGCATCACAGGTAAAAAACAGGCATCTGTCGCAGAGGGCGGAATGTCCTACATTATTTATCAATAAGCGAAGAGGAGAAAAACAAATGGAAAAGACAATGGACAAAATTGTATCTCTGGCAAAGGCAAGAGGTTTCGTATATCCGGGTTCCGAGATCTATGGCGGCCTGGCCAATACCTGGGATTATGGCAATCTGGGCGTAGAGCTGAAAAATAATGTGAAGCGCGCCTGGTGGCAGAAATTCGTACAGGAGAACCCGTACAATGTAGGTGTAGATTGCGCTATCTTGATGAACCCGCAGACCTGGGTAGCATCCGGACATCTGGGAGGCTTCTCCGATCCGTTGATGGACTGTAAGAGCTGTAAGGAGCGTTTCCGTGCCGACAAGCTTATCGAGGATTATATGGCAGAAAATAACATCGAGATTGAGGGCTCTGTAGATGCCTGGTCTCCGGAGGAGATGAAAGCCTACGTAGACGAGCATAACATCTGCTGTCCGTCCTGCGGAAAGCATGATTTTACAGATATCCGTCAGTTTAATCTGATGTTTAAGACCTTCCAGGGTGTAACCGAGGATGCAAAGAATACCGTATACCTTCGTCCGGAGACTGCTCAGGGTATCTTTGTAAACTTCAAGAATGTACAGAGAACCTCCAGAAAGAAGGTTCCCTTCGGTATCGGTCAGATTGGTAAATCCTTCCGTAACGAGATTACACCGGGCAACTTCACCTTCCGTACCAGAGAGTTCGAGCAGATGGAGCTGGAGTTTTTCTGCAAGCCGGGTACGGATCTGGAGTGGTTTGCATACTGGAAGCAGTACTGCATCGACTGGCTGAAGTCCCTCGGTATGAAGGATGACGAGATGCGCGCAAGAGATCATTCTCCGGAGGAGCTGTGCTTCTACAGTAAGGCGACGACAGACCTGGAATTCCTCTTCCCCTTCGGCTGGGGCGAGCTCTGGGGCATCGCAGACCGAACCGACTACGACCTGACCCAGCATCAGAACGTATCCGGACAGGATATGTCTTACTTCGATGACGAGTCCAAGGAAAAATACGTTCCCTATGTCATCGAGCCGTCACTGGGTGCAGACCGCGTTGTGCTGGCCTTCCTGTGCGCTGCATATGACGAGGAAGAACTGGAGGGCGGAGACACTCGTACCGTACTTCATTTCCATCCGGCACTCGCTCCGGTAAAGATCGGTGTACTGCCGCTCTCTAAGAAGCTGAATGAAGGCGCAGAGAAGATCTTTGCACAGCTTAGCAAGAAATATAACTGCGAGTTCGACGACAGAGGCAACATCGGAAAGAGATATCGCCGTCAGGACGAGATCGGTACTCCGTTCTGCGTGACCTACGACTTCGAGTCTGAGACAGACGGAGCAGTAACCATCCGTGACCGCGATACTATGGAGCAGGTTCGTGTAAAAATTGACGAGCTGGATGCTTACTTTGCAGATAAGTTTACGTTTTAATTTCATATAGGACGAAACAGGGAAAATGCACCCCTTGCTGACACGCATTATTTTCCTGCTTCTGTCCGCGCGGCTGATTCGCACCCGATCGCCAAACTCGGCCCTAAAGGGCCTCAGACAGTGGCTCCTTCGGGTGCTGCCTAGCGCAGACAGAAGCTACGGAAAATAAGCTACCGTCAGCCAGGGGTGCATTTTTCCTGTTTCTGGATATGAAAGACGGAGGTTCGGTCTACGGCGAACCGAGAGATTTTAAGACGCATCCTTTAAAAGTCGGGAGTGAGAGAGTGTGAGTTATAATGAATCGTAAGATCCTAAAAACGGATTGGCCCGAAAGACGTGGCGTCAGCCCACGCCAGGATGGGAATCTTTGATAACGTTCACCCAAGAGAAAGAGGCCGCCGGTCTGCCCTCCGGAACGGTAGCGAATTTTCCGTCGGGACGAGCAGGCTGGCAGCGCCCGAAGGAGCCATTGTTTGAGGCCGCAGGCCGAGTTTGGCGGTCGGGCGCGGATCAGCCGCCTGCGAGGAGTAGGAAAATCCGCGTGTTCCGAAGGGCAGACCGGCGGCTTCTTTCTCTGAACACAACCTAAATTTTTTGCCTACGAAATGTTAAAAAAATAACGAAACCAGCAAAAGTTATATATTTAACACTTCCATTTATTCACCAAATATGATACAATGCAACCAAGAAAAATCAGAAAACAACCAAACGATTGTGAAAACTAACACAACATTGACAAAAAATATGCATATTTAAATGATAAAAAACTAACAATCAAATAAAACCAAACAACCCATAAAACCAAAGACAAGGAGGTCATCTATGGCGAAAAAGACAGAAGTCAATCCGGCACCCGAACCCAGAACCGACGTGGAGCTGCTGAAAGAGAAAATGGCAGCCATGCGCGAAGCGCAAAAAATCTACGCCACCTTCACCCAGGAGCAGGTAGACCGCATCTTCTTCGAAGCGGCTATGGCGGCCAACAAGCAGAGAATCCCCCTGGCGAAGATGGCCTGTGAGGAGACCGGCATGGGCGTAGTGGAAGACAAGGTCATCAAGAACCATTATGCGGCGGAGTATATGTACAATGCCTACAAGGGAGTCAAAACCTGCGGAGTCATCGAGGAGGACAAATCCTTCGGCATCAAGAAGATCGCAGAGTCTGTAGGCCTTGTGGGCGCGGTTATCCCCACCACAAATCCCACATCTACCGCTATCTTCAAAACCCTGATCTGTCTGAAAACCCGCAATGCGATCCTGATCAGTCCGCATCCCCGTGCAAAAAAATGTACGGCTGAAGCGGCACGCATCGTAAGAGAAGCTGCAGAAAAGGCAGGCGCACCGAAGGGACTTATCGACTGTATTGAGAGTCCGACTATCGAGCTCTCCAACGAGCTGATGAAGGGTGCAGACGTGATTCTGGCCACCGGCGGTCCGGGCATGGTAAAGGCAGCCTATTCCTCAGGCAAGCCGGCCATCGGCGTAGGCCCCGGCAATACGCCGGTAATCATGGACAGCAGCTGCGATATCGAGCTTTCCGTATATTCGGTGATTCATTCTAAGACCTTTGACAATGGTATGATCTGTGCATCCGAGCAGTCTGTTACTGCATTAGCTGATATTTACGATAAGGTACGGGCAGAATTCGTAAAGAGAGGCTGCCATATCCTTAACAAAGAAGAGCTGGATAAGATGCGCGCAGTCATCCTGACCGAGGCAGGCACGGTCAATCCGAAGATCGTAGGCCAGCCCGCATACATCATTGCCCAGATCGCAGGGTTTGAGGTACCGAAGAATACAAAGATTCTGATCGGTGAGGTAAGCTCTGTAGATATCAGTGAGCCTTTCGCTCATGAGAAGCTATCCCCTGTGCTGGCTCTTTACAAGGCAAAGGATTTCGAGACAGCCCTGGATATGTCCGAGAAGCTCATAGAGGACGGCGGCTACGGTCATACCTCCTCCCTCTATATCCATCCGTCAGAGATCGAAAAGATGACACAGCATGCAGCACGCATGAAGACCTGCCGTATCCTGGTAAATACCCCGTCCTCACATGGCGGAATCGGTGATCTGTACAACTTTAAACTCGCGCCATCCCTGACCCTGGGCTGCGGTTCCTACGGTGGAAATTCCGTATCCGAAAATGTCAACGTGAAGCATCTGATCAATATCAAGACCGTGGCAGAAAGGAGAGAAAACATGCTTTGGTTCCGCACGCCGCAGAAAGTATACTTTAAAAAAGGCTGCCTGCCGGTGGCGCTGGATGAGCTGAAAACCTATTACCATAAGAAAAAAGCCTTTATCGTAACCGATGGCTTCCTCTACAGCAATGGCCATACCAAACCCATCACGGATAAGCTGGATGAAATGGGAATTACCTACGCCTGCTTCTACGAAGTAGCGCCCGATCCGACCCTCCAGTGCGCGAGAAGGGGAGTGGAACAGATTCGTGCCTTTAACCCTGATGTGATCATCGCTCTGGGCGGTGGATCTGCGATGGACGCAGGCAAGATCATGTGGCTCATGTATGAGCATCCCGAGTGCAATTTTGAAGACCTGGCTATGGACTTCATGGATATCCGGAAACGTGTCTATGTATTCCCGAAGATGGGCGAGAAAGCTATGTTCGTGGCGATTCCTACCTCCTCCGGCACCGGATCCGAGGTAACCCCGTTTGCTATCATCACAGATGCGGACACCGGAACCAAATGGCCTATCGCGGACTACGAACTATTGCCCAATATGGCCATCATCGACACCGATTATATGATGACACAGCCGAAGGGACTCACGAGTGCTTCCGGAATCGATGCCTTGACCCATGCGCTGGAGGCATACGTGTCCATCATGGCCACCGATTTCACGGACGGTCTGGCACTGAAGGCGGCAAAAAATATCTTCGACTATCTGCCCCGCTGCTACGACGACGGACCAAACGATCCGGTAGCAAGAGAGCATATGGCCAATGCCTCCACCATGGCCGGTATGGCATTTGCCAACGCCTTCCTGGGAGTCTGCCACTCCATGGCACATAAGCTGGGCGCATACCACCATCTGCCGCACGGCGTAGCAAACGCTTTGCTCATCGAGCACATCATGCGCTACAACGCTGACCCGGCTCCGGTAAAAATGGGAACCTTCTCTCAGTATCCGTATCCACATGCCAAGGAGCGCTACTGCGAAGTGGCTCGTTTCGTCGGCATCACCGGCAAGAATGATGACGAAGTCTTCGAAAACTTTATCGCTGCTATCGCAGCCCTGAAAGAGCGCGTCGGCATCAAAAAGTATATCAAAGACTACGACATCAAAGAAGAAGACTTCCTGGCCACCCTCGACGAAATGGTAGAGAACGCCTTCAACGACCAGTGCACCGGCGCCAACCCGCGGTACCCGCTGATGTCCGAGATCAAGGAACTGTACCTGAAAGCTTATTATGGAAATTAGCAGGAAAATCCGCGTGTTTCGGAGGGGCACTCCGTCCGTCTCGCTCAGAACACTTCCTACAATCTTTACACAACCTCTCTACAATTCTACAATTTACCGAATCCATCCATGTGGATTCCTGTGAAATAGTTAAAAAATAAACAAAAAAGCACGCATAATTTACAAGAAATTCATAATAAATCCACGAAAACACCTTGACAAATATCACAAGCGTGCTACACTATAAATGTGCGCAGGGTTTGGTCGTTGACCACAGATCCCGCGCTCATTTTATGTAAGGCACAAAAACGTGCCGGGGCATATAATTTGCCCAGCAATAAGGGAGAAACATAATTAACAGGAGGAAAACAGGGCAATGGCAAAATGGGTTTACTTATTCAAAGAAGGAAATGCGCAGATGCGCAATCTTCTTGGCGGAAAAGGAGCAAATCTGGCAGAGATGACAGGGCTTGGACTTCCCGTACCGCAGGGCTTCACGATTACGACAGAAGCCTGCACCCAGTACTATGAAGACGGACAGGAAATCAACGAAGAGATCATGGGACAGATCGGCGAGTACATCGGTAAGATGGAAGAGATTACCGGGAAAAAATTCGGTGATGCAGAGAATCCGCTGCTGGTATCCGTACGTTCCGGTGCACGGGCATCCATGCCGGGTATGATGGACACGATCCTGAATCTGGGTCTGAACGAGACCGTAGTAAATGCAATTGCAGAGAAATCCGGCAATCCCCGCTGGGCTTGGGACTGCTATCGGAGATTTATCCAGATGTATTCAGACGTCGTAATGGAAGTCGGAAAGAAATACTTCGAAGAGCTGATCGACGCCATGAAAGAGAAAAAGGGCGTAAAGCAGGATGTAGAGCTTAGCGCAGATGACCTGAAAGAGCTGGCAAACCAGTTCAAGGCCGAGTATAAAGAAAAAATCGGTACAGACTTCCCGGACGATCCGAAGGAACAGCTGATGGGAGCCATCAAAGCTGTATTCCGTTCCTGGGATAACCCCCGTGCAAATGTATATCGCCGCGACAATGATATTCCCTATTCCTGGGGAACAGCAGTCAACGTACAGTCCATGGCATTCGGAAACATGGGTGATGACTGCGGTACCGGCGTAGCCTTTACCCGTGACCCGGCGACAGGTGCGAAGGGGCTGTTCGGTGAGTTCCTGACCAATGCCCAGGGCGAGGACGTAGTAGCAGGCGTTCGTACTCCGATGCACATCTCCGAGATGGGCGAAAAGTTCCCGGAGGCCTTCGCAGAGTTCAATAAAGTATGCAAGATTCTGGAAGAGCATTACAGAGACATGCAGGATATGGAATTTACCGTAGAGCACGGCAAGCTATATATGCTGCAGACCAGAAATGGCAAGAGAACCGCACAGGCAGCTCTGAAGATTGCCTGCGATCTGGTAGACGAGGGCATGCGTACAGAGGAAGAGGCTGTCGCAATGATCGACCCGCGTAACCTCGATACCCTGCTTCATCCGCAATTCGACCCGGCGGCATTAAAGGCAGCTACACCGGCTGGCAAGGGTCTGGGAGCTTCCCCGGGAGCAGCCTGCGGACGTATCGTATTTACTGCAGAGGATGCAGAAGAATGGGATGAGAAGGGAGAGAAGGTTGTCCTGGTTCGTCTGGAGACCTCTCCGGAGGATATCACCGGTATGAAGGTGGCTCAGGGTATCCTGACTGTTCGCGGCGGCATGACCTCCCATGCAGCAGTCGTAGCCCGCGGAATGGGAACCTGCTGCGTATCCGGCTGTGGCGACATCGCCATGGATGAGGCAAATAAGAAGTTTACACTGGCTGGCAAGGAGTATCACGAGGGAGACTGGATCTCCATCGACGGTACCACGGGAAATATTTACGACGGACAGATTCCGACTGCGGACGCAAAGATCGCAGGCGAGTTCGGCCGCGTTATGGCATGGGCAGACAAGTACAGAACCCTGAAGGTTCGTACAAACGCAGATACACCGGCAGACGCAAAGAAGGCACGTGAGCTGGGTGCTGAGGGAATCGGTCTTTGCCGTACTGAACATATGTTCTTTGAAGAAGACAGAATCGCAGCCTTCCGCGAGATGATTTGTTCCGACACAGTAGAAGAGAGAGAAGCGGCGCTTGACAAGATCCTGCCGTATCAGCAGGGTGACTTCGAGAAGCTGTATGAAGCTCTGGAGGGCTGCCCGGTAACCATCCGTTTTCTGGATCCGCCTCTTCATGAGTTTGTTCCCACCGAGGAAGCAGACATCGAAAAACTGGCTAAGGCACAGGGAAAATCCGTAGAGACCATCAAGAATATCATTGCATCCCTTCATGAGTTCAACCCGATGATGGGACACAGAGGCTGCCGTCTGGCTGTCACCTATCCGGAGATTGCGAAGATGCAGACCAAGGCTGTCATCCGCGCGGCTATCAATGTAAAGAAGGCGCACGCAGACTGGACGGTGAAGCCGGAAATTATGATTCCGCTGGTATGCGAGGATAAGGAACTGAAGTATGTCAAGAAGATTGTAGTAGAGACTGCAGATGCTGAGATCAAGGCCTCCGGCATTGATTTGGAGTATGAGGTAGGTACGATGATCGAGATCCCGAGAGCTGCCCTGACCGCAGATGAGATTGCAAAGGATGCAGACTTCTTCTGCTTCGGTACCAATGATCTGACTCAGATGACCTTTGGCTTCTCCCGTGACGATGCAGGCAAGTTCCTGAATGCATACTATGACAAGAAGATTCTGGAGAATGACCCGTTTGCAAAGCTGGATCAGACAGGTGTCGGCAAGCTTATGGAGCTGGCTATCAAGCTTGGCAAGCCGGTAAATCCGAAGCTCCACGTAGGTATCTGCGGCGAGCACGGCGGCGACCCCTCCTCCGTAGAATTCTGCCATAAGATTGGTCTGGACTATGTATCCTGCTCCCCGTTCCGCGTACCCATCGCTCGCCTTGCAGCAGCACAGGCAGCTATCAGCAACAAGTAATAGCAGGTTTGCTTTAGGCAAAAGTGTGATAAGCCCCATCACCGATAGTAATATTGGTGACGGGGCTGTTTTTATGAAAAAAAGTATAATGGTCTTATAAATTAAGACACTTTTTCGGACAGCTTTTCATGAATCTGGTATACTAAAATTGATAACAAAGAGTAACTATTCAGAACCCCATTCGCAAAATCGCCTCTGCGAGGCTTTGCTTTTGCTCATGTGGTTACCTCGCCATATAAAACTGCTTATCTGCCTGAATGCAAGCATTCGCAGAACGCAGTTTTGCATGGCTCTGAATAGTTACAACAAAGAAAGGATTCATAAACATGTCCAGACAAAGAAGAAATTTCAGTGCCAAATTCAAATCAGACCTTAGAATCGAACTACTAAAGGGTGAGAAAGATCTCAAAGGAATGTCCCCGGTTCTTAAATGGGCAGGCGGGAAAACACAGCTGTTAGAACAGATAGCGGCTCATATGCCTGCCGAATATCACCATTACTATGAACCGTTTCTCGGCAGCGCAGCCGTGCTTTTTGGCATTGCACCTGCGCAGGCCTATGTAAATGACGTAAATGAGCAGCTGGTAAATCTTTACATGCAATTAAAGCTTGCTGCCGAAGGCGTGATTGCGAAGGTAAGGGAACTGGACGAGACGTCCTGTACGAAAGAGTTCTATTATGAGATTCGGGAACAGTACAATATGAAAATTCTAAGTCGTGACCTTGATGCGGAATGCGCTGCGATGCTGATATGGCTGAACAAGCATTGCTTTAATGGCCTGTATCGCGTCAATAGCAAAGGCCTGTTCAATGTTCCGTATAATAACAGGGTCAACGGAAAATCCATCGACGAAAACAATATCCGGGCGATTTCCGCCTATCTGCAAAAAGCAGATATCACGATTACCTGTATGGATTTTGAAAAAGCCTGCAATGGGGTCAAAGAAGGGGACTTTGTATATTTTGACAGCCCCTATGTTCCGGAAAGTGCGACGGCGTCCTTTACGGATTATGCAAAGCGAGGGTTTGGTCTGGAAGACCATCAGCGCCTGGCCGCCTTATTTCGGCGTTTGGACGGCCTGGGCGCGAAGGTTATGTTGTCAAACAATGATGTTCCGCTGGTACGTTCGCTGTACGACGGATATCACATACAGGCATTGGATGTAAAGCGCATGATTAACCGGGATGCGAACAAACGGACAGGAAAGGAAGTCCTGATCACGAATTATTAAGAAGGCTGATTTTCGACTGTTCTATCGGATGCAGATATAAATGAGATATCCGACATACAGTCCGATCATAAACCAGCCTTCGATCTTGCTAAGCTGATGCTTTGTCCAGGCCATCAGCCAGACGATGAAGGTGAAAACTACAAGAATGATGATATCGATGATGTTTTCTCCGATAAAGGCGATGGGGCTTAAGGCCGAAGCGATGCCCAGTACCATCAGAATATTGAAAATATTTGAGCCCACGGCATTTCCGAGAGCCATGTCTACCTCATTTTTCCGGGCAGCTACGACGGAGGTCGTAAGCTCCGGCAGGCTGGTGCCGCAGGCAACGATGGTAAGGCCGATGAGATTCTCGCTGAGACCGAAGGCAGAAGCGACCGTAGTAGCACCGTCTACGACCCAGTCACTGCCAAAGGTGATGGCAGCGATGCCAAGTACAATGTACAGAAGACTCTTCGGAACGGACATGACCTTGTATTCCTCTGCTTCGGAGGCAAGCTCCGTTTCTTCCTGATTCATGGAATGCTTTGCAGAGCGAATCATGTAAACGATAAAGCAGGCGAAAAGAAGGATCAGGAACAAGCCATTGCCCCTGGTCAGCGTCATGCGGTCGTGACCCAGGATAAGGAGAAGCAGGGCACAGACGACGGAAAAGGGAATGTCGGCGATGAGGGAGCTCTTCTGCACAGCTACAGGCGTCAGAACGGCACAGACACCGATGACAATCATCAGGTTGAAAATATTGGAGCCGATGGCATTGCTGACGGCGAGGGCATTGCTGCCTGCGATGGCAGCAGTGACACTGACAGCCGTCTCCGGAAGACTGGTTCCCATCGCTACGATGGTCATGCCGATGATCAAAGACGGTACATGGAAATGCTTGGCGATGCTGCTGCTGCCCTCTACAAAGGCATCAGCACCCTTGATCAGAAAACAGAAGCCGATGATGAGCAGTATCACAGCGAAGGGTACGCTCTGTAAAAATGTGTTCATAAGAAATCCTCCTTGGAAATGTAATCGGAATCGTATTACATAAAAAAGACTCCTATATACCCTTCTCAAAAAGAATGGTATACATGAGTCTCATTTTTTAAGGTTTGCCAGGTGCCACAGACACCGGGGTTGTTGACAAACCACACTTTCGTGCAAACTACTCCCTCACGGAATACTTTTTTATGCTTGAATTATGATAGCAGATGAGAAAAGGAAGTGTCAATAAATATTTTTGATTGTGATTTTTTTGGCAATAAGTACTTTACAAATGTGTAATAATGTTAGAAAATAACAATATACGATCAATAAGAGGGAGAGAACTGTTATGGAAGATAAGATTCGGATTATAGAAGTGAAGAGAAGTATCTTCGCGGATAATGATGCGGACGCGGACAGGCTACGGCAGGAGCTGAAGGAGAAAAAGGTATTCCTTCTGAATCTGATGTCCTCTCCGGGATCCGGTAAAACCACGACTTTGCTGGCATTGGCGAAAGCTCTGGAAGGCCGCATAAAAATGGGTGTCATGGAGGCTGACATTGATTCGGCAGTGGATGCCGAGACGATGACAAAAGCGGGAGTAAAATCCATCCAGATCCATACCGGCGGCATGTGCCACCTGGACGCGGATATGACGAGACAGGGGCTTTACGAGTTCGGTCTCGACGATGCAGAGTTGGTGATTCTGGAAAATGTGGGAAATCTGGTCTGTCCGGCGGAATTTGACACGGGAGCTGTGAAAAATATAACAATCTTATCCGTGCCGGAGGGTGACGACAAGCCGCTCAAGTATCCGCTGATGTATGAAAAATGCGATTTGCTGGTAGTGAATAAGACGGATGTCATGCCGTATTTCGATTTCAGCAAAGAAAAATTGGAGGCGAATGCGAAGCTTCGAAACCCGGATATCAAGATCCTCTACATTTCCGCAAAGACCGGTGAGGGCGTAGATGCGCTGGCTGACTGGATTGTGAAGGAGGCAGAAGCATGGAGAGCGAAACTGTACAGCTGCCCCGTGGATATGCACTAGTTTAAGAGGTTTGAAACGACGCCAACAAATTCGCAACGGAAGCTTGAGTTATACGATTAAAAAGGAGAGAAACCCTATGTTTGACATGGAACAATACAACCAGTGGCTCGCAAACCACAAAAATGACAAAGCCCCCAGCGAGAAAATCATTAAGCTGGGACGAAAAATTACCGACGTAGCCGGACATATCATCGGCGGCGTAAAGGTGGAGGATCCGGAGTACTGGGGTCTAGCAGAAATCATTACCGAGGAGATGGCAGAGGTCGGCTTATCGATGAAAAAGCGTGTACCCTACACCTTCTCCGAGCTGTGCAAGCTGAACAAAATTTCGAAAGAGGGCGAAGAAAAATTTCAGAAACTGCTGGATGAGATGAGCTATATCGGCCTTCTGGAGTACGATTACGGCTACCACTATGACCACAACGGCCGCACTCACGAGCCTACCGAGCGCCGATACATCCTGCCTATGTTTGTGCCGGGATCTGCAGAGCTGTTCAACATGGAGGAGCTGCCGGACAGAAGCAATCCGCGTCTTCGCGATCATCCGGACGTGGCATCCTTCTTCGAGCGCATGACCTTCATTCCGCTGGCCGGAATCACCCAGATGGTACCGCCCGGAGGCGCCGGCGTCGGCATGCATGTCATTCCGGTAGAGAAGGCTATTTCTATGGAAAATCAGTCCATGGACATCGAGCATCTGTCCTACTGGCTGAAGAAATATGAAGGACATATCGGCGTAGGCCGCTGCTCCTGCCGTGCGTCCCGCAAGGTGATCGGTGAGGGCGTGGCAGATGACGATTTCGGCTGGTGTATCGGTGTCGGCGACTTCGCGGACTACTGCCGCGAGACCGGCAAGGGTCATGACATCACCTACGAGGAGGCCATGGCCATCTTAAAGCGTGCCGAGGACAACGGCTTCGTACACCAGATCACGAACATCGACGGTGATAACAAGATTTTCGGTATCTGCAACTGCAATGTGAATATCTGTAACGCACTGCGAACCTCACAGCTTTTTAACACCCCGAACATGTCCCGTTCCGCATACGTGGCACACGTGGACAAGGACAAGTGCGTGGCCTGTGGACGCTGCGTGGAGTACTGCCCGGCAGGTGCTACCCGCCTTGGTCAGAAACTCTGTCAGAAGGACGGCACCGAGGTGAAGTATCCGAAGCAGCAGCTTCCGGATGCAGTAAAATGGGGCAAGGACAAATGGGATCCCGATTACCGTGACAATAACCGTATCAACAGCCACAAGTCCGGTACCGCTCCCTGTAAGACCGCCTGTCCGGCACATATCGCTGTTCAAGGCTACTTAAAGAAGGCTTCCCAGGGAAAATACCGGGAGGCACTGGCTCTGATTAAGAAGCAGAATCCGTTCCCGGCAGTCTGCGGACGCATCTGTAACCGCCGCTGCGAGGATGCCTGCACCAGAGGCACCATCGACCAGGCTGTAGCGATCGATGCAGTAAAGAAGTTTATCGCAGAGCAGGATCTGAAGGCGGAGACCCGCTATATCCCGCCTGTAATCATCCCGGCCAGTATCCACATGGATCATTTTCCGGAGAAGATTGCCATCATCGGCGGCGGCCCGGCAGGCATGAGCGCAGCCTTCTATCTGGCAGAGAAAGGCTATCGCCCCACCGTATTTGAGAAAAATGAGGAGCCGGGCGGTATGCTCCGCTATGGAATTCCTTCCTATAAGCTGGAAAAGGACGTCATCGCGGCAGAAATCGACGTGATGCGAGAGATGGGCGTGGAGATCAAGACCGGCGTAGAAGTCGGCAAGGACGTGACCTTAAAAGAGCTTCGCGAGCAGGGCTACAAGGCCTTCTATATCGCCATCGGCTGCAGCGCAGGCCGCAGACCCGGCGTGCCGGGCGATGACGCGGAGGGCACCATCACAGCCCTCGAGTATCTGCATGAGGCCAATACCGGTAAGACCTCTTATACCGGAAGAGTCGTAGTCGTAGGCGGCGGAAACGTAGCGATCGACGCGGCGAGAGTCAGTGCAAGAAGCGGAGCGGCAGAGGTTCATATGCTTTGCCTTGAGTCCGCAGCAGAGATGCCGGCGGCAGACGACGAGGTACGCGAGGCAGGCGAGGACGGCGTGAAGATTCAGAATGGCTGGGGACCGAAGGAAGTTCTGACCGAGAATGGTAAGGTGACTGGAATTATCTTTAAGAAGTGTACCTCCGTGAAGAATGCAGAAGGCCGCTTTGCACCGACCTATGATGAAAATGAGACCATCGAGATCTCCTGTGACCGTGTAATCTTCGCAGTCGGCCAGAGAAGCGTCTGGGGTAATATGCTGGAGGGCGAGAATGTCACCTTCAACGGCCCGGCCATCGTGGCAGACAAGCTGACCTACCAGACCGGGCAGCCGGATATCTTCGTAGGCGGCGATGTGTATACAGGACCGAAATTCGCCATCGATGCCATCGCAGCAGGACACTATGCGGCAGAGTCCCTGCACCGCTATGTCCACAACGGCCATATGACCATCGGACGGAACCGCTGGGAGTTCAACGAGCTGGATAAGAGCAATATCTCTGTGGAGAGCTACGACAATTCTTCTCGCCAGATCGAGGGCATGGACGAGACATTGCCGTCCAAATCCTTCAAGGACGCACACCTGACCCTGACCGAGGAGCAGGTACGCAAAGAGACTGCGAGATGCCTTGGCTGCGGCGCAACGATCGTAGATGAGAATAAGTGTATCGGCTGCGGTGTCTGCACCACCAAGTGCGAATTCGACGCGATTACCCTGCACCGCGATCATCCGGAGTGCTCGACGATGGTGAAGGCGGAGGATAAGTTTAAGCATATCATCCCGTACCAGCTGAAGCGCGCGGTGAAGATCATCACAAATAAGGAAAAATAATTATGCACGAACTCGGAGTCGTATTCTATGTCGTCCGCGACGTCAAAAAGGTCGCGGACGAGAATGATGTCAAAAAGGTCTCTGCAGTAACCCTACAGATCGGTGAGGTATCGGGAATCATTCCCGAGTACCTCATCGACTGCTGGAACTGGGCCAGGAAAAAAGAAGCGGTGATGGAGGAGGCCGAGCTGAAGATCGAACAGATCGACGCGGTCACCTTCTGTGAGGACTGCGAACGGGAATATCCCACCGTGGCTCATGGAAAGATCTGCCCCCACTGCGGCAGCGAGCATACCTACCTGCGCCGGGGCAATGAATTTCTGATCAAGGAGATCGAAGTGACGGATTCTTGATAAAAGCTTCCGGCTGTTATAAGGCGTCATCATCATATATATTAGAAGTACTTATAAATAAACAAAAACTTCAAGAAAAATTAATAAATCTATTGACAAACAGAGAGGCAGACACTTATACTTCTATATGTTGAATTGAGTGAGAGCGAATTTCGTTATATTTTACTCAACATCCAAGTAAGGAAAACACATAGGAGGAAAGTTATGAAAAAGAGAGTACTTAGTCTTATTACTGTATTGGCTATGACTGTCGGTATGCTGGCCGGCTGCGGCGGATCTTCGGATACTGCTTCTTCCAGCACAGCAGACAGCTCTTCCGAGAGCACTGCAGAGGGTGAAACCACCGCTCTGTCTGATATGAAGGTAGGATTTATCTTCCTGCACGATGAGAACTCCACCTACGACCTGAACTTCATGAATGCCGCAAAAGAGGCATGCGAGAAGCTGGGTGTTGAGTATGTTGCAAAGACCAATATTCCGGAAGGCCAGGAGTGCTATGAGGCAGCCTGCGAGCTGGCAGATGCCGGCTGCGACTTTATCTTCGCAGACAGCTTTGGTCATGAGGACTACATGATTGAGGCAGCTAAGGAATATCCGGAAGTACAGTTCAGCCATGCAACCGGTACCAAGGCACATACCGAAGGCCTTGACAACTTCCACAATGCCTTTGCTTCCATCTACGACGGCCGTTATCTGGCAGGTATCGTAGCTGGTGAGAAGCTGAATGAGATGATTGCAAACGGAGAGATCACCGAGGATCAGGCAAAGATCGGTTACGTAGGCGCTTATACCTATGCAGAGGTTATCTCCGGTTATACCTCCTTCTTCCTGGGCGCTCGTTCCGTATGCCCGACTGCTACGATGGAAGTTACCTTTACCGGTTCCTGGTATGATGAGACTGCTGAGAAAGAGGGAGCAAACAAGCTCATCGAGAACGGCTGCGTCCTGATCAGCCAGCATGCAGACTCCATGGGAGCTCCGACCGCATGCGAGACCGCCGGTGTACCGAACGTATCCTACAACGGAAGCACAGAGAGCGCTTGCCCGAACACCTTCCTGGTATCCTCCAGAGTAAACTGGGAGCCGTATTTCGAGTATGCGATCAACTGCGTAGCAACCGGTGAAGCTATCGACGCTGACTGGACAGGAAGCCTGGCAACCGGTTCTGTAGTACTGAGCGACCTGGGAGCTGCAGTTGCAGAGGGAACACAGGAAGCTATCGACGAGGCACAGGCAAAGCTGGAGTCCGGTGAGCTGCATGTATTCGATACTTCTACCTTCACTGTAGAGGGTGCAGAGCTGACCACTTATATGGCAGACGTAGATACCGATGCAAACTACGAGGGAGACCATGAGGCAGTCAGCGACGGCTACTTCCATGAGTCCGAGTATCGTTCTGCTCCGTACTTCAATGTAGAGATTGACGGCATCACACTTCTGGATACCGCATTCTAATAAGAGCACAGACGCTTACGCCTGAATGAAAAAAACACAGGGCGGCGCAGCAGCCAAAATGCCGCGCCGTCCTTTTGATCCGTTATCGGGTCAGCGATAAACAAGGGAAGGAAACGAAAGATGGAAACCAAAGCAGCCGCAGTTTCAATGAAAAATGTCACGAAGACCTTCGGTTCCGTAATCGCCAATGAGAAGGTGAATCTCGAGATCTACAAGGGTGAGATTCTGGCACTTCTGGGTGAAAACGGAAGCGGAAAAACGACGCTGATGAATATGCTTTCCGGCATCTATTATCCGGATGAGGGACAGATCTTTATCAACGGAAAGGAAGAGATCATTAAGACACCGAAGGATGCCCTGAATCTGGGAATTGGTATGGTGCATCAGCATTTCAAGCTGATCGATGTTCTCTCTGCTACCGAGAATATTATCCTGGGTCTGGATGGAAAGCTGAATATCAAGGAGGCCTCGAAAAAAATCGAGGAGATCTGTACGAAGTACGGTTTCGAGGTAAATCCGAAGCAGAAGATCTATGACATGTCAGTTTCACAGAAGCAGACCGTAGAGATCGTAAAGGTATTGTACCGCGGCGCGGATATCCTGATCCTGGATGAGCCGACCGCCGTATTGACTCCCCAGGAGACGGAGAAGCTCTTCCGTGTCCTTCGGAAGATGCGCGATGACGGCAAGGCCATCATCATCATTACCCATAAGATGCATGAGGTAGAGTCCCTGTCCGATCGCGTGGCTGTCCTTAGAGATGGACGCTATATCGGAAGCATGGCAACCAAGGATACCAACGTTACCGAGATGACGAACATGATGGTAGGTCATGCGGTGACCTTGAATATCGACCGCCCGGATCCGGTAAATCCGAAGCCCAGGATTCGTGTGGAGGGTCTGAATGTACGAACTGAGGACGGGATTCAGAAGCTGAAGGATGTCTCCTTTACCGCGAACAGCGGAGAGATCCTAGGTATCGCCGGCATCTCCGGCTGTGGCCAGAAGGAGCTTCTAGAGGCTATCGCAGGCCTTCAGACGGTCGAAGGCGGAAGCATCGAATATGTGGAGGAGGACGGCCATGAAGAGCCGCTTCTCGGCAAGGATCCGCTGAAAATCGCTGAGATGGGAGTTTCCCTTTCCTTCGTGCCCGAGGATCGTCTGGGCATGGGTCTGGTGGCAAATATGGATCTGGCAGACAATATGATGCTTCGTACCTTCCGCAAGGGAAGAAGTCCCTTTACCAACCGCCGCCCGTCAAAGAAGCTGGCAGAAGCTGTTGTAAAGGAACTGGAAGTGGTAACCCCCGGTATCTCCACTCCTGTGCGCCGTCTTTCCGGCGGAAACGTACAGAAGGTGCTGGTAGGCCGTGAGATCGCTTCCTCCCCGACGGTACTTTTGACTGCCTATGCGGTAAGAGGACTGGATATCAATTCCTCCTATACCATCTACGATTTGCTGAATGAACAGAAAAAGAAGGGTGTCGCCGTTATCTTCGTCGGAGAGGATCTCGATGTCATGGTAGAGCTCTGTGATAAGATCATGGTGCTCTGCGGCGGTGAGGTCAGCGGCATCGTAGACGCCCGGAAAACCGATAAAAATGAGGTCGGCCTGATGATGACCAGAGTAGGAGGGGAGAAGAGCCATGAATAAGAAAGAGCCATTTTTTCATATTGTCAAAAGGGATGCCCTTCCCTGGTATCAGTCCATCGGGATCCGCGCCATTGCCATCATCCTGGCTCTGGTACTTTGCGGAATCCTGACGACGATTACGACAGGTGTCGATCCGGTGGCTGTCTATGAGTCTATTTTCGCCGGTGCCTTCGGCAGTGCGCGAAAGACCTGGATTACCCTGCAGAACCTTTCCATCCTGCTTTTGATCGCTCTGGCACTGACACCGGCCTTCAAGATGAAGTTCTGGAATATCGGCGGTGAGGGACAGGTTCTGATCGGCGGTCTCGCAGCAGGAGCCTGCATGATCTGCCTGGGTGAGAAGCTGCCGAACGGCCTTCTGATCCTGGTTATGGTAGTGGCCAGCCTCGCAGCGGGTGCTTTTTGGGGCTTTGTACCGGCCTTTTTCAAGGCAAAGTGGAATACGAATGAGACCCTGTCGACCCTGATGATGAATTACATCGCCACCCAGCTGGTAGCCTTCTATACCATCGTCTGGGAGGTACCCAAGGGATCGGGAAAAATCGGTATCATCAACCAAAATACGAATGCAGGCTGGCTGCCCCAGATCTTTGGCTCCAAGTATCTTCTGGCCATCGTCGTAGCTGTGGCAGTGACCATCCTGATGTATATCTATCTGAATTACAGCAAACACGGCTATGAAATCTCTGTCGTAGGAGAGAGTGAGAATACAGCCAAGTACGTAGGCATCAAGGTAGAGAAGGTCATCGTCCGCACGATGCTTCTCTCAGGCGCTGTATGCGGCCTTGCAGGCCTTCTGCTGGTGGGAGGTATCAATCATACCATCACCACGACGATCGCGGGCGGACAGGGCTTTACCGGCGTCCTGGTATCCTGGATGTCCAAGTTCAATCCCCTGACCATGGTGCTGGCAAGCTTCCTGATTATCTTTATGGACAGAGGAGCCGGTGAGATCTCGACAGCCTTCGGTCTGAACCAGTCTTACTCGGATATCCTGACCGGAATCATCCTGTTCTTCATCATCGGCTGTGAGTTCTTCATCCAGTACAAGCTGCAGTTCCGTAAGAAAGCAGAAAAGGAGGTACAGTAATCATGTGGAATTTCTTACTTGCATTTATTCCGAGAGCCATCGTACAGGGTATCCCTCTTCTCTACGGAAGTACCGGCGAGATCATCACGCAGAAATCCGGCAACCTGAACCTGGGAATTCCCGGTGTCATGTACGTAGGAGCGATCAGCGGTGTCATCGGAGCCTTCCTTTATGAGAACTCCGTATCAACCGTGAATCCGGCACTCGCGATCCTGATTCCGATGCTTTGCTGTCTGCTCGGTTCCTTCCTGATGGGACTTCTCTATTGCTTCCTGACGGTAACCCTGCGTGCAAATCAGAACGTGACTGGTCTCGCTATGACCACCTTCGGTGTGGGCTTCGGAAACTTCTTCGGCGGCTCTCTCATCAAGCTGGTAGACAGTGACGTGCCCTCTATCGCCCTGACAGCCACCAGTGCCTGCTTCAGCAAATCCCTGCCCTTTGCAGGAAGCTTTGGATGGTTTGGAAAGCTCTTTTTATCCTACGGCTTTCTGGCTTATCTGGCAGTCATCATAGCTATCGCAGCTTCCTATTTCCTGAATCATACGAGAAAGGGACTGCATCTTCGTGCAGTTGGTGAGAATCCGAATACGGCGGACGCAGTAGGTATCAATGTATCGAAATACAAGTATGCAGCCACCTGTATCGGCTGTATGATCGCAGGTCTTGGCGGACTTTACTATGTCATGGACTATGCCTGCGGTGTCTGGTCCAACGATGCCTTCGGTGACCGTGGCTGGCTGGCCATCGCCCTTGTAATCTTCACCATCTGGAGACCGAACCTAAGTATTCTGGCTTCCTTCCTCTTTGGCGGTCTGTATATCATCTATCTGTATATACCGACCGGTATGGATCACATGGAGTTCCAGGAGTTATATAAGATGCTCCCCTATGTGGTAACCCTGGTGGTACTGGTTGTGACCAGCATCCGCAGCAAAAGGGAAAATCAGCCTCCCGCAAGCCTGGGACTGCCTTATTTCCGGGAGGAACGATAAAAGGAAGAGGTGAAAATACAAAAAGACCGTTATTTTTTCGAAAAAGTAACGGTCTTTTTTTCTTGCCTTGAAAAGGAAAATCCTGTATAATACAAGATCGGGTTGCAACGATTGATTTGTAATGTAAATTGGGAGAAAAGTATGATTACTTTGAACGACTATCTGTATTCCGGAGATACCGTCATGCGGATTCTGAAAAAATATAAGAAAGACCTGGCGGCAGATGCGGCTGTGACAGGAAATGCGATTGACGAGATCCACTGTGATTTCCTTCAGAGCCTGATCGATCTTTTGGAACACAATGAATTCCTGACAGCTCAGTCCCAGAAGATCCGGGAATTTTATATGTATATGGCGAAAGAATATCCGGAGCTTGCATTTACCTTCAAGGGGCGGATCAAGTCCCTGATCCGTGCCGAGAAGAAATTCAACGGCTATATCGTGAAGGACAGCTATAAGTACTATATGGCAAACGGAACCTTTCCGCCTGTAGAGGAGCTTCGAAAGCGCCTGGTCAAATTCCGGGATCTCATCGCTTACCGTATCGTGATTTCCCTTCCGAGATGCCGGGTGATTCCGGGAAAGGATTTAGCCGAGGAGGAGCTTCGGATTCTCTATGAGATCGCCAACGTCCTGCCGGGCTTTCTGGAGGAGAGAGGCTTTCAGGTACAGCCTACCGGAGGCGTAAAGCGAAGCGGGTCCCCACTTCTCGAAGAGAAAAACAAGGATTACTACCGGGATTATATTTACAATAAAAATATGTCCGAATACCAGTCCCTCCATATCACCTTCTTTGACGAAAGTGCGAATTGCTATATGGAGGTGCAGCTTCGAACGAAGGAAATGGATGATGTGGCGGAGATCGGTATCGCCAATCATATGGCCTACGAGAAGCGCCAAGAGAGGGAACGTGCCCGCCGCCACCAGATTCCCAAAGGGGAATGCATCTGGTTTGATGAGGCCTACGAGCGGGGACGGCTCCTGCAGCAGCTTGACCTGTCGAAGGTGGATGTCAATATGTTCGGTGCTGCGAACAACAGCCTGATCAACGATGGCTGCGGCCTCTTCCGTGGTCGTCAGATTTTGCCCTACGAGCACCTGTCAAGATTTCAGAGCGACCAGACAGAAGCGTAAAAAAAAGATCCTGCTCTTGGCAGGATCTTTTTTTATTCAATTTCCGCAATTGTCTGAACCAACAGCTGGTGGGCATCCTTCACAGCGTCCCAGAGGGAAGGCTCGGAAAGAGGCTTTTCTCCCCGCAGCGCTTCTGTCAGGGCAGAGCTTGCGGCAAAGAGAGCATCAAAGCCGAGATTCGAGGCAATTCCCTTCAGGGTATGAGCCGCGCGAAAGGCAGCGCCCCAGTTTTCATTTTCGATAGAGGAGCTTAGCTCCTGATAAGTATCATCTTCCATATATTTTCGGACAAACCGCTTTACCAAGGCATCACTGGTCAGTCTGGAAACCGTCTGATGATAATCACCACCCACAGTATTGTAAAATTCTTCCAGATTCATAAAACATTCTCCTATCCTGAATCGACTCGATTTTAAGCATAAACCAATTATCCCCAAAGATCAATTACAAAATCGATTTTTAACAGAAAATTCATGAATTTTGAAATTCTGTATATTATTTTTGAAAATTCTGGGGTATAATAGTTGTGTATGCAAAATATAAGAGGTAAGATATTATTCAGATATAAAAGTCCGATGGGTAAGATGTAGGAGTAAGGATCCATGAGCAGCAAAGAAAATATCACCATGGCCGAGGCTGAAAATAGAATGGCGGGTCTGAGAGAACTCTTCCCCTATGTGCGCTTGCTGAAAGGAAGCGATCTGGAGGCGAGAGACCTAGAGGAAGAGGGAAGAATTCCAAGACCCTGTCAGTGCTATGAATTCTGGGGAAAGGATAGACCTTGTGAGAATTGTATCTCCCGAGAGGTGCTGAAGAATCAGGGAGAAGGCAATAAGATCGAATTCATCGATGATGAGATGTTTCAGGTATTTTCCAAGTATTACCGGATCGACGGAGAAGCCTATGTAATGGAGATGATCAAAGAGCTCGATCAGGACACGCTTCTGGATTCCGAAGGCTCGGAAAAGCTTTTAAGTCGTCTGACTATCTACAATGAAAAGCTCTATACAGATGTTCTGACCAAAGCCTACAACCGCCGATTCTATGAGGATAAGGTTCGGAATATGCGTGAGAAGGCCGGAGTCGCGATCATCGATTTGGATGATTTTAAGATCTATAATGATACCTATGGTCATCATACCGGAGATCTGGTTTTAAAGACTACAGCGGATATCATCCGCCGCTATATCAGGCAGTCCGATATCCTGATTCGCTATGGCGGGGATGAATTCCTTCTGATCCTGCCGGGTATCGAGCCGGAGGCCTTTTCAACCAAGCTTCGGATGATCCGGGATCGGATTCACAAGGCCGTGATCAAGGGTTATCCCAGCATCCAGATGTCTGTCAGCATCGGTGCAGTCATGTATAACGGAGCCACGATCAAGGAGGCTGTATCCCGTGCGGATCGCCTGATGTACCGTGGCAAGCTCAAGAAAAATATGGTGGTAACCGAATGGGAAGGCGCAGAAGATATCAAAAATGAGTCAGAGAGCACCGGTGATGAGCTGCATCAGCAGATTCTGCTCGTGGATGATTCCGCTATGAATCGGTTGATTCTCCGGGGAATTCTGGAAAATGAATACCGGATCCTGGAGGCCAGGGACGGGCAAGAATGCATCAGTATGCTCGAACAATACGGAACCGGCATTTCTTTGGTACTGCTCGATCTGGTAATGCCGAAGCTGGATGGCTTCGAGGTACTTTCCATCATGAAACGCAAGCAATGGCTCGAGGATATCCCGGTGGTCATGATTTCCAGCGAGGACAGCTCCCAGTTTATCCAGAAGGCCTATGAATTTGGTGCGACCGATTATATCAGCCGCCCCTTTGATGCACAGGTCGTATACCGACGCGTCTTCAATACCATCAAGCTTTATGCCAGACAGCGCCGTCTTCTCGGTATGGTGGCAAGCCAGATCTACGAGAAGGAACACAGCAACCGCATCATGATCACGATCCTGAGTCAGATTGTCGAATTTCGAAATGGTGAAAGCGGCCTCCATGTCATGCATATCAATGTTCTGACCAGACTTCTTCTCGATCAACTGATGAAGAAGGATGTGGGATACAATATGACCTGGTCTGACCGGGAGCTCATCATTACAGCATCTTCCCTCCACGATATCGGGAAGATCAGCATCGATGAAAAGATTCTGAATAAGCCCGGAAGGCTTACGAAAGAGGAATTCGAGATTATGAAAACCCATACCAGTGTCGGAGCCTCCATGCTGGAAAATAAGGCTATGTATGGGGACGATCCTCTCGTGAAGATGGCTCATGATATCTGTCGCTGGCATCACGAGCGCTATGACGGAAAGGGATATCCCGATGGCCTGAAAGGGGATGAGATTCCGATTTCCGCTCAGGTTGTCTCGGTTGCGGATGTCTACGATGCCCTGACCAGTGAGCGTGTATACAAGAAAGCATATTCCCATGAGAAGGCCATAGAGATGATCCTAAATGGAGAATGCGGTGTCTTCAATCCCTTGCTTCTCGAGTGCATGCTGGAGATCCAGGACAAGATCCGTTACGAAATTCATGCATCGACGCCGGAGAATTTTGTCTCCCGGGGCGGAGAAAAATACCTGGGGGGGGTATAGGACTCGGGCAATGATCGAACGTTAAAAAAAGCCTCGCAGAGAAATCTGCGGGGCTTTTTAATAGAGCATCTTTCTTAAAGTTTCTTGCGCAGCATCTCCGGATTTGTGGCATAGATGAGTGCTGTATCTCTGGAGATGATTCCCTCCCGATAGAGGGAGAGGATGCTGGCATCCATGGAGATCATATCATTCCGGTTCGCGGAATAGAGAATCCCTTCGATCTGGGGAACCTTATTCTCCCGAATCATGTTGCGGATGGCCGGTGTCACGGTCATGATTTCGAAGGCCGGTACCATCCGTCCGTCTACGGTCGGCAAAAGCTGCTGCGAAACTACAGCATTCAAAACGGTAGAAAGCTGAATCGCGATCTGATGCTGCTGACTGGGCGGAAAGACATCGATGATTCGGTCGATGGTATTGGCGGCACCGATAGTATGCAGAGTGGAAAGGAGGAGATGTCCGGTTTCTGCCGCGGTCATGGCCACATTGATCGTCTCGTAATCCCGCATTTCGCCGAGAAGGATGACATCCGGACTCTGGCGAAGAGCTGCGCGGAGAGCCGTCACATAATTTTCGGTATCGACATGGATCTCCCGCTGGCTTACGATGGAGCGGTCATGGCGGTGAAGAAATTCCAGTGGATCCTCCAGGGTAATGATATGGGTCTCACGGGTCTTATTGATATGGTCGATCATGCAGGCCAGGGTTGTAGACTTGCCGCTGCCGGCGGGACCTGTGATCAGGATCATGCCGCTTCCGGAGGTCGTCAAATCGATGATATAAGGCGGAATCCGAAGGGACGCATAATCCGGCAGCTGAAAGGTAATGATCCGGATGACGGCGGAAAGGGCACCGCGCTGCTTGTAGGCGCTGACACGAAAGCGGGAAACTCCCTGAATCGCGAAGGCAAAATCATCATCGCCCTGCTCAAGAAGGGCGGTCATGTCCCGGTTTCCGGCAAGCTGGTAGATCGCAGTCAGCAAAGCTTCCGTATCCGGCGGCAGGAGCCGTTCCTCGTTGATACGCTGTAAGGTTCCGTTTTTCCGGAAGGAGCAGGGAAGTCCGGCAACGATGAAGACGTCGGAGGCCTGCTCGTTCACGGCCTGTTTTAAGATTGTTACGATATCCATGCTAGATTCCCTCCAAAGTTCCTGCAGTCCATTCCGCTGTGTTGACAGTCTCCCAGGCGCTGATAAGAAAACCGCCCTGCTCATCCGGGCTTAGTGTGACAGAAAGTACCTGCTGATCCGTGATAGGCACTTCAAACTGGTAATCCTCCGAGAGACGATCCAAAGCTCTTTCGGCATCGAGGGCTGCGATTTTTTCTTCGGCCTGATTGCAGGCGGCATAATATGCAGTCCGTCGCTCGGCAAGCCTCGTAGCAAAGCGGTAATCGCTCTGGGCGCCTGTCAGGGTCAGGACAGCGAAGATGACGAGACAGAGAACCAGAAAGACTACCAGAAGCGAGGAGGTTCCGATATTGAAAAATGGAAGCTCTTTTTTTGTCTGATGCATTGCTTAAATCTCCTGTAAGTTAATACGAACTGTGAAAGGACTGAATGGCTACAGATAATGTACCGTTTCAAGCCGATAGATCTCCTGTGCAGCATTTTCGGCACCGGATTTTGTCATCACCGCATCGCAGTGCAGCAGGTTATCCACCTGATAAAAGGATACCCGAAAGAGATAGGCTGGTGCGGCATCGGAAGTATCTAAAGGACAGCTTTCGAGCTTAGAGGTAAAACCAAGCGTAAGCTGATAGGAGTCCGCATCTGAATCTGTATCCAAACCCGAATCCGAACCAGCTTCTGTAACCACGGCCTCCGGGTAGAGGGCGGCCAGGGAAGCAAGGGCAGAAGCAGCATCTGGGGCAGCGTCTGCAAGCTCCGAAGCATTGGAGCAAAGGGTCACTGCCTGATGGAGAGCCTGCGCATCGCGGCTTAAGGTGTGAGCCCGCACAAAGACCTGGATGCAGATGGCACTTGCGATAGAAAAAAATAATATCGAAAAGGTCAGCTCCAGTAAAAAGAGACTGGAGGAACGGGGAAGCTTCTGTTTATTCATGATCCCTCTCCCCCTTTCAAAGAAGATGCTTCACTGCGCACCCGGACGAAGGCTGTCGCTTCGTGACCCTCCAAATCCTCAGAGGAAAAGGAAAAAAGTCCATTCCCCAGATTTTGAAAGTCGAGCGAGTGGAGAGAAAGGAGCTCGCGTCCGTCCCCAGCCGAGGCAGCCGTCCCATCCTTCAAAAAAAGCTCCCGAAGAGAATCCTCATAGACATAGATATAGGTGGTGTAGGAAAGGTCATCATAGGTCTGCCGGATCCGAAGTGCCTCACAGCCATCAAACTCGGTCAGATCCATAAACCCGCTTCCATCGTTTTGATGAACCTTTTCGGTAAGATAGGCCAGTGCTGTCTCGGCAGTATAGGATCGGGCTGAGTGTTCCGCCGTATCCTGGTAGACACCGGTGGCCAGAAGAATCACGGAGACTGCGGATAAAACAAAGACAAATAGCAGGGCTACCGGAAAAAGCAGGTCTATGAGATGACGGGATTCCTGCCTGGTATGCATACTCATTCCACCTCCAAGATCGTGACATCCGGGTAAAGATTCGCGCCCAGGATGCGGTAATCGACAAAAAATCGATCGGAATCATAGGTTAGACCATAATGCTCGACAAGATAGGAAAGACTCTCCGGATAAGCTCCCTCCACCGCGTAGCAATAGGTAATGCTGCGGTTTAAGGCTGCCTCCAGATTCTCTCTTTGCCGCCGATCCGTATCCCGGGAGAGGGATCGAACACCGAAAAGAAAGCAGAGAAAGAGAAGGGCAAAGAGGACGATGGACCAGAGAAGGCTTTTGCCGTCCCATGATTTTTTCTCTGTCTGAAAAAGCATAACGATTCCTCCTAGAGACTGGATAAGATTCCCATAAGTGGCAGCATCACAGAGAGCAGGATGGCACCGACGATCAGGGATAAGGTGATGACGAGGGTGGGCTCAAGGGCTGAGAGAAGCCTGGCCGTGCGATTTTCCATATCTTCCTGACAGAGAACTGCGATCTTTTCCATAGCCTGGTCAAGGGAGCCGGTTCTGGCACCGATGGAAGCCATTCTGGCATAGAGGCCGGTGAAGATCTGCTGTTCGCGCAATAGCTCCACCAAATCCTGCCCTTCATCCAGTCCTTGCCTGCAAATTTCCAGTTTTCCCCTGAAAGCATCATCCTCCGGAAGCATTTCCGAGAGCTCAAGGCTTTGAGATTGAGTGAGGCCACTTTTTAAGGAAATCGACAGACCTCCGGCGAGACGACAAAGGGACATCTTCTCCTGCATGGTACGAAAGTCCGGAAAATGGAGAAAGAGACGCTGAAAAAAGCGATGTCCCTTCTCGGTTCTGGTGCCGAAAAAGCCGACGGCCAGAAGGAGAAGAAGCAGGATGAGAAAGAAGGCCGAATACCGGTTCAGAGCCGTTCCAAGGCTCATCAGGGCTTTGGAAAAGCCGGTCATCTCCGTGCCAAGCTGTACAAAAACCTGCTGAAAAATCGGCATGACCTTGACAAGCAAAATGACGATGACAGCCACCATCATGGCCGACATGGTCAGAGGATACGTCAGGGCATTGCGGAGATTACGGCGAAGGGCATCCTCCCGTTCGTAGTGAAGGGAGAGGGCGCTCATAACCTCATCGAGTGTACCGGTTTCCTCCCCGATTCGCACCATAGAGAGAAAATAGGCAGGAAACCAGCCGGTCTCCTTAAGGGAAGTATAGAGACTGCCTGTGCTCTGAAGCTCCTCCTCTATCTGTTTTAGAACCTCTTGCTCCTTCTTATCCGCAGTATCCTCCAATAAAATGGAAATTCCTTCCAGTGAAGAAATGCCAGAATGCAAAATCAAGGCAAGCTGTCCGGAGAAGCCAGAAAGCTCCATATCAGAAAAAGTCTGCACCTTCATAACAACCCTCCATTAGTAATGATATTTTACGGTATAATTGGTTCCGTCCCCGGTATATTTTCGGACGGACTTCCGGTCATTGCTGGCCGCCAGCGTGGGATCCATCAGGGTCCAGTCCTTCCCGTCGAAGGAAATAATGTCGTCTACCCAGCCGACATCTTCGAGATAGACACTGATCCAGGCGTGATAAGCCTGGCCGGAATAACCGACCTCCAGCTTGGTCGGGATTCCCTGAGAGCGAAGCATGGCAGTCATCAGCGAAGCATAATCGAAGCAGATGCCCTTGCCGGATGCCAGGGTGGCATCGATATCCGGAATATAGTCCGTTGGGATATTCTTTGCCAGATCCTCGTCATAGGAAATATGGTTGGTGACATAGTCGTAGACCTGTCCGACATAGTCCAGATCCGAGTCGGAATCATCGGAAAGCTCGATTCCGCAGGCTATTGCCTCACTGTCCTTCGTATACCAGCAATACTGGTTCGGATAGAGAAAGGGCTTGAATTCATCGGAAAGATCAACCTCCAGATTCTGGGAAAAAGCCAGGGCATACTTACTGTCATAGGCATGCTCATAGACTGCAGCCTCGTAGGAACCATTGCCGCCGGAAAGCGGAAAGATCTCGAAGGCGCCCGGCTCCAGGTAATAGGAGTAAACCGTGCCGTCCGGTATGGTCATCTGGACACGTGCCTTGTCCGCCGGACCCTCATAGGAAATGCATACATAGCCCTCTGAGGTATGGGAAGCGTCAATAGATACAAAATCATTGCCATAGACCAGGGTGCCGTCTGCCGAGGGCAGGAGAAAATCCGTCCGGGTAGTGCGGGGCGTGCCAGCCCCATCTACGGAAGCGGAAAGCCCGGAAGAGGCACCGCAGCCGGTCAAAGCCAGCGAAAGAAAGCATAAGAGAAGTCCGGCCGGACGAAGAAAACGATTCATAGAGTCAAAACCTGTGCTGCCTTTCTTATTGGATAGGTAACTATTTGGTAGTAAGCCGAAGATGAAGGGTATTGCCGGCCAGATCCGGTACATAGACGTCCAGGACATCGTCGGGCGCGGCAAAGACCGCTGTCTGGCTCTCGGCATCCACGCGAAGGGGTACCACAGCGGAACCGTTTCCATCCAGGGCGGTGATATTCTCGTAATCTACGCCCGAATTCTCGTCATCCAGAGTCAGGGTGACGACTCCATCCTCCTGGCTGTGGGAGAGGCAGGTCGGGGGAGTCACGTCGATGGCAGAAATCTCAGTCGTCACGGTCTGGTACTGATTATTTACCAGGGTAACCGTCACGGAAAGGGTGCCATTGACCCGGGGCTCTGCGGTATAGCTGTGATCTGCGGCTGCCGTCACCAGTACGCGCTGGCCATCGACCTCCGCATAGACATTGCGGACGGGCAGCAGGCTGTCCACCGTGATTTGATAGGAGGGCAGATAGGAAGGTGCTTCGGAATCCGCCTTCAGATCGATATTCGGAGAGATAAATAAAAAAGGCAGCAGGCAGAACAAAAGAAGAATGATCACCAGGATGATCTTTTGAAAGGAAAAGCGTTCCCTGCGGTAACGACTGTAGGAAAGCAGGGTTTCAAGAGAAACCGTGGGGGGCTCTGCCTGACAGGCCTCGAAAATATTGGAAAGCATCCGGTCAGCCAGCCGTTCGGAAAGCACAGGAACCGTCTCCTTGGCGAAAAGCTTCATAGCCGAAAAACCTCCTTTAGTCATGTAAAATAGCCGAAAGCCGACGTTCGCCCCGTTTCAGGTAGCGAATGACGGCTGTTTTTCTCAGATTCAAAAGATTCGCGATGCGATCGATGGGCATATGGTCAAAATAGCGCATCATCAAAACCTCCGCCTCCGTAAAAGGAAGGGTCAGAAGCTGACGAATGACATAATCTCTGGAACCGATGCGCACGGTGACATCCTCAAAACGGTAGGGCGTGGTGCGCTCCAACCGAAGATTCAGGACACTCTGGTAGGAAAGAAAGCTAAGCCAGGGAAGAAAAAGCTTTGGATCCCGGAGACTGTCCATATTTTGGAGTGCCCGGATATAGGTCTCCTGCAGAGCCTCCCTGGCCAGGTACCGATCCTTCAGATAGAGATAGGAAAAACGGTATTGCTCCTGAAAGGTAGCCGCATAGAGCTCGGCAAAGGCATTGCTCTCACCGAGGATGGCACGCCTTGCGAGATCTGCGATATATTTCTGATCCAGACTGCTCATTCCTTGGCCTCCTTCTTCTGATAAATGCGTCGGTTGGAGAGGGCAATCAGATCTGTGATGGTGGGAGCAGCATCCCCCTCCTCGAAGGCAATGCCATACTGGTAGACGATGGGGTAAGCTCCGTCCTTGGCATTATGGGCGGCGGTCTTCTTTGCTACCCGATCCAGAAAAAGCTCGATTTGATCCTTCGAAGCATTCTCGAAGAGGGCGAGGAACTTATTGCCACCGTTTCGTCCCACGAAACAGAGATCGAGGGAAGTCATACGAAGAATGTTGGAAAAATCGCGGATCAGGATATTTCCCTGGATATGCCCGTATTTGCGGTTGATCTCACCGATATTTGTCAGATCGAACATGATGCAGCCCATCTTCTCCGGCAGCGGCCGGTCGAGATAGCGGTCGATCAGCGTATCGCAGCTGTAGCGGTTCGCGATGCCCGCGACGGGATCGGAATGAACGACATGGTTCAGCTCACGAAAATCCCTCTTATAGGAAGAAAGGAGAAAGAAATCCAGAAGAATGAAGGCAAAGGACAAAAGGAGGGTAAGCCACAGGGCACCACAGAGAAAACGGATCCGCCCGTCGGAACCGGCCATATGATAGAGCTCTGGATCGAGCAGCACCAGCCCGGCACAGGCCAGAGCCAGCAAAAGAAAGACAATCAGCTCTACAGTCTTTGCGATATCCAGCTTCTTCATGGAAAACCTCCGTACATCAGATCTAGAATAGAATTACTAATTATCTACATTATAACAGGATTTTTATCTTTTTCCAGTAGTCAATCGGAGAAAAAAGTGCTAAGATATTCGTAAATATGAGAACAGTTAGAAACAAATGAGAAGAGGTGGAAGCGATGCTGAAGGTACGGATGTTTGGTCAGGAAGAGATAAGCTATGACGGGACTCCATTCATAACCGGAAAGAACAAGATTACGAAGACACTGGAGCTTTTGCTTCTGCTGCTGCACTGTGGAGATGAGGGGATTACGAGAAGTGCGCTGCAGAGAGAACTCTACGGCACGGATGAGGTGTCCGATGCGGGCAACAGTCTTCGGGTAACTTCCCACAGACTGCGCAAGATTCTTTTGGAAGCAGGTCTCCCCGAGGAAGAGTATATTTCCTCCAAAGAAGGTATCTACCGGTGGAATGGTACGGAGGAGATGGATGTCGATATCTGGGAGTTCGAGAAGCTTCTGAAAGAGGCTGAGAAGGAAACCAAGGAAGAAAAAAAGGCAGAGCTGCTAAAGAAGGCCTGCGGCCTCTACCGGGGAGAGTTTTTACCAAAGCTTTCCGGACAGGAATGGGTGATTCTGGCGGCTGCAAACTATAAACGGGAATACGTGACAGCTCTGGAGTGGCTGATCGAATGGCTGAAGAAGGGTGAGGAATACGAGGAGATCCTGAAGCTGGTGGAGCTGCCTTGCCAGCTCTATCCCTTTGAAGAGTGGCAGACGGTTCGCATCGATTGCTATATCGCGGAAAATCGTTACAAGGAGGCCATGGAGGAGTACCAGAGAACAGCAGAGCTTCTGTCGGAAGAGCTGGGTGTAGGCCCCTCGGAGCATATGCTGGAGCAGTTCCGGAGGATGAGCAGCCATATCAGCAATCGTTACGGCGCCATCGAAGAGATCAAGAAGGATATGATAGAAGGAGAAAAGGAAGACGGTGCCTTCTATTGTACGCCGCCAAGCTTCCGGGATGTATACCGGATGCTAAGGCGGAATATGGAGCGAAGCGGTCAGTCCGTCTATATGCTGGTCTGTTCCCTGACGGACAATAAGGGCATGGCTATGGAGCAGGGCGAGCGGCTCGAAGAGCTGGCCGGCAGGCTGAAGGATTCCATTCAGGCTTCCCTAAGAAGAGGGGATGCCTATACGAGGTACGGTGCAAACCAGTATCTGGTGATGCTCGGAGGGATCAGCCGGGAGAATTGTGATGTCGTAATAGATCGAATCACTGCTTCCTTTACAAAGGAGCATAAGAGTTGGGCGAAGAAGCTGCAGTGCAGCGTGACTTCCCTGTATGACAAAGAAGGTTGACAGCAATGAGCAGAGAGAACACGTATCCCATGAACCTGGCAGTCCCAAACCTGTTGAATATCTGCATCGACTCCGAGAGGAATGGGGAGATCACAGGGAGGATGTACCATTATTACAGTACGGAACCGGCATATTTCCAAAGCGTTCTGGAACTTCTGAAGCTGGCAGAAAAGCTGTTTGACAACATTGCTTTTCCACAGGCCTCCACGGAGAACAGAAGCTTTGAGGGAGTTGCCGACAAGGGAGTTCCTTATAATAGCAGGCGGCCGGAACGCAAGATGAGGGCTGCAGAGCTGACAGCGCCCCGGGGAAAGCTGGTCACATTGCTGACCCGGGTGGAATACCGGCAGTACTCCACCTGGCAGGGGGAGGTTCTCTGGATCGAAGGGGAGAAGAAGGAAGCCTTTTCTACGGAGGTTGAGTTGGCGAGAATTCTGAAACGCACGCTGGGTAAGAACAGCGCGTAGGTTTTTGGCGGTGGAGATGAATGACAGGACGGACGCGGCTGCGGGAAAAATTTCCACGCTCGGGCACAGATAGGCCCTCCTTAGGAAATTTTTCCCCGCAG
>CAVHYN010000041.1:1011-15012 GCA_963640245.1 Bulleidia sp. | reverse complement strand
AAGAAAGAATCCTGCCACGCAGGATTCTCCGCCTGCGGCGGGTCGCTTTAGCGACATACTACATCTCCGCCGCAGTGCGATAATGTTTTTTTATGTAATAGGGGATTCCTTCGGAATTTCCTATTACATAAAAAGAAGCCCCGCAGATCTGCGAGGCTTCTTTACTCTTTTTTGGCCGTTACTGCGGCTACATTATAGCATTTCCCTTTTCTGCTGTCCAGTTCTTCCCTAGTGCTTTTTCAGGATGGGACTGATATGCTTGTAGAGCAGCATGGTGATCAGCGATACCACGATTCCTTTCAGGATATTGAACGGAACAACCGCAAAGAAAACTAAGGTCCAGACACTGTGGATGCTGCTGTTTACTGCGGATCCCATTCCAATGATGGCCTCCATCGGCATACCAAACAGTTCGGAAAACTTTGGCAGAAGATAGAGTGCATTGAAGGCACTTCCAAAAATCGTCATGACCACGGTTCCGAGAGCCAGACCCAAGATGGCCATTTTCTTGTTTTTTCTGATATAGTATACAATGGAAGCGGGAAGCACGAGGCTGCAGCCGACCACAAAGTTTGCAAAATCTCCCACAAAGGCTGTCGTCGTTCCCTTCAGCACCAGCTTCAAAAGCACCTTACAGAGCTCCGTGGCCACGCCGGCAACCGGTCCCATGGCAAATGCACAGATTAAGACCGGAATCTCACTAAAATCCAGTTCATAAAAGCTCGGAGCAAACCAAAGAGGCAGCTCAAAGAGCATCAATACCGCCGCAATTGCAGAAAATACGCCCACCAAGGCTACCCGGCGTGCCGGTGAATTGCTGCGCGGCATGGAATTTTTCCGGCGAAGAGCCTTTTCCGTTACACTGGCAACTACAAAGATTGCCACTGCGATCAGCAGGCAGACCCCTAAGAAGGTCAGATTTTCTTTTACACTTTCTACTAAATTTGTCATCTTGTACGACTCCTTTCGTCACCGTTCCTTTCCGGAACGGCAAATAAATATAATTAGAAAGGATAATTCTTCTTTTTTATCTAAGAAAGAATGTGCCTTGGCACATTCTCGCGCCGAGGCGCGGTTGCTTTAGCAACCATTTACCTCCTCGCCGAGTGCGATAATGTTTTTATGTAATAGGGGATTCCTTCGGAATTTCCTATTACACAAAAAACGCCCTGAGTACAAATGCACTCAGGGCTCTAAAAGCAAAGCAAATAAAAAATATGCTCTGTTTTCTTCTCTCATCCAGACTTTACTGTCGGTATCGGAATCTCACCGATTCGGCCATATAGACTATACAGCTCGCGGACTTTACCGCCGGTCGGGAATTACACCCTGCCCTGAAGAATTAACCATATTCTGTTTTGGATTATAATCCTATCTTGCCTATTATGCAAGACTATTTATTTTTTTTATACTTTTCCTCGCAATATTTGCAGCGATATACCTCTTTTCGCGGGTCGGTCAGGACGAAGACCTGATCCAATTCCTGCTCGATCGAGGTAATGCAGCGCGGATTCTTGCATTTTACGATATTTCGAATCTCCTTCGGCAGAGTCAGGGTCTTCTTTTCGGTTACCTTTTCATCCTTTACGATATTGACGGTAATGTTGTGATCGATGAAACCAAGTACATCCAGATCGATGTAGTCAATGGGGCATTCAATTTTCATCAGATCCTTCTTTCCCATCTTTCCGCTGCGGGCATTTTTGATGATGGCCACGGTGCAGTCCAGCTTGTCCAGGTTCAGATATTTGTAGATCTCCATGCTCTTTCCTGCCTGGATGTGATCCAGCACAAAACCCTCAGCGATACGTCCTACGCTTAACATTGACATTACAGATTCACCTCCAGAAGTGTAAGAATCAGTGCCATTCTGACATAGACACCATACTGTACCTGTTTGAAATAAGCGGCTCTCGGGTCGCTGTCCACTTCCACGGAGATCTCATTGACTCTGGGCAGGGGATGAAGCACCAGCATGTCCGGCTTCGCAAGAGCCATTTTTTCTCTATTTAAAATATAGAAGTCCTTCAGACGAATATAATCTTCTTCGTTAAAGAAACGTTCCTGCTGCACACGGGTCATATAAAGCAGGTCGAGGCCGCCAATAACATCCTCCAGCCGCTCTACCTCCTGGTATTTTTTCCCGTTAGCATCCAGAACCTCCTCACGAATGTAGCTAGGAATACGAAGCTCCTCCGGAGAAATGAATATAAAGTCTACATTCTCGTAGCGAACCAGAGCCTTCACCAGGGAATGTACCGTACGACCGAACTTCAGGTCACCGCAAAGGCCGATGGTCAGATGATCAAGGCGTCCCTTCAGGGAGCGAATGGTCATCAAATCTGTCAGGGTCTGGGTCGGATGCTGATGGCCGCCGTCGCCTGCATTGATCACAGGAATTCCGGAAACCGCGGATGCAACCATCGGAGCTCCCTCTTTCGGATGTCTCATAGCACATATATCAGCATAACAGGAAATCATACGAATTGTATCGGAAACACTTTCTCCTTTGGATGCGGAGCTGGATGCCGCACTGGAGAAGCCTAAGACCTGACCCCCAAGGTGGATCATTGCAGATTCGAAACTAAGTCTGGTTCTTGTACTTGGCTCATAAAACAAGGTCGCCAGTACTTTGCCGTCACAGGCATGCGCATACTTTGCAGGATTTTTTTCAATGTCCGCGGCCAGATTCAAAACCTGATCCACTTCCTCCACCGAAAAATCCAACGGGCTCATAAGATGTCTCATAGTAACCTCCCATTTGGCTTTGTCAAATTTTTATCCCGTATATCTTACATCAAACCTTTTGCAATTTCAACCAATATCTTTTGTAATTTTTTTACAAACGATTAACAAAAAGTGGCTGGCAGGTCGGAAAAACTTTTCCACGTCAGGGACAGATAGCCCCTCCTTAGGAAAAATTTTCCCGACCGACCAGCCGCTTTTCACCCAGGCAAAGCGATAAGCCGGGTTATGTCGTTGGGTGTTCATCTATCTAGACCTGCCGTCACCGACAGGCTCAAGCGACCTACCTGAGACACCCGGGCCGGGTTTTGTCTCGTTTCGGTCTTGCTCCGGACGGGGTTTACATGGCTCCGCCTGTTACCAGACGGACGGTAGTCTCTTACACTGCCTTTCCACCCTTACGCGAGCACGCTCACGCGGTATCTCTCTGTTGCACTGTCCCTGGAGTCGCCTCCGCCGGACGTTATCCGGCGTCCTGCCCTATGGAGCCCGGACTTTCCTCACCTGGCACCTTTCGGCCTGCCAGCCGCGAACACCTGCTTTACCTGCGGGTTTTAGTATAGCATGGAGGTAAGCGGCTTGCAAGCAAGAATTCAACTTGACGCACCCGCGAAATTCCTCTATGATGAAAAAAGTACATTTACAATAAGGAGGCTCACGATGACGAAAGAAGAACTGACAAAACGCCTGGGAAACGGCACTCTGATTTTAGATGGAGCGACGGGCTCGAATCTGATGAAAGCCGGTATGCCAAAGGGCATCTGCACCGAGCAATGGGTGGCAGAGCATCCGGATACCATTATTGAACTGCAAAAGGCCTATGCCGAGGCCGGTTCCGATATCGTCTATGCCCCCACCTTTATGGCCAATCCCTTAAGTCTCGCCACGCATGGACTGGAAGCAGAGACAGAACGTCTGAACCATATTCTCGTAGGACTTTCCAAAAAAGCGGTAGGTGACCGTGTACTGGTGGCCGGTGATCTGACCACTACAGGCAAATTAATGGAGCCGATGGGTCCCATGAAATACGAAGACCTGTTCGACTCCTATGCAAAGCAAATTTCCTGTCTCGTAGAGGCAGGTGCAGACCTGCTGGTCGCCGAGACCATGCTGGCTTCTAATGAAACTATGGTAATTCTGGATGCTGCCCAGTCTGTCTGTGACCTTCCGGTACTTTGCAGCCTGACCATGGAAGCTGACGGCAGCCTCTTCTTTGGTGGCAATGTCTTCGATGCTGTCGAAGAGCTGGAAGCTATGGGTGCCTTTGCTGTCGGCTGTAATTGCTCTACCGGACCCGATCAGCTGGAATCCGTCATCGCAGGGATCCGAAGCCGTGTTTCCATTCCGGTCATCGCCAAGCCGAATGCCGGCATGCCCACGATCTCCCCGGATACCGGTGAAGCTATCTACGATATGGCTCCGGAGGACTTCGCAAAAAGCATGCTGAAGCTAAAGGCTGCCGGTGCATCGCTTCTTGGCGGCTGCTGCGGAACGACTCCGGCATTTATCCGCGAGCTTAAAAAGGTATTGGGTTAGATGCAAAAATCATTGCCCTGACGTTCCCTTTGCTGCTCCAGCAAATCCTCGAGCGTCACGCTGTCTACATAGTCTGCGATCACCTGATAAAGACCCTGCCAAAACGGCAGGGTCGAACATTCTGCCTGGCGCGGGCAGGTATTTACCGGCTGTTCCAGACAGGCTACCGGTGCCAGCTCGCCCTCGGCATATCTTAAAATCTCTCCTGCCGTATATTCCTTCGGCGACCTCGCCAAGCGATAACCGCCCTGAGGGCCGCGCACACTTTCCAGCATTCCAAGCTTTCCAAACTGGGATACGATCTGTTCCAGATATTTCAATGAAATTCCCTGTCGTGCCGATACTTCTTTAAGCGGTATATAGCGGCCATCCCCATACTCCGCTAAATCCAACATAAAACGGAGCGCATAGCGCCCCTTTGTCGAAATCTTCATTCTTTCTTCCCTTCCAGACGCTGAAAGACCATATCGTAGCCGTCTTCTCCATAGTTTAAGGAGCGGTTTACCCGGCTGATAGTAGCTGTCGAAGCTCCCGTCTTCTCTGCGATCTCCAGATAGGTCTTCTGTTCCCGCAGCATCTTCGCTACTTCGAAACGCTGAGACAGGGAAAGAAGTTCATTGATGGTACACACATCTTCAAAAAAGGTATAGCACTCTTCTTTATTCTGAAGGCTTAAAATTGCTTCAAAGAGATAATCTACGGCCTCTGTTCGAATCTTTTTGTTCATGATAAACCCCTTTATCTTTCTTTATAAGCTGGTGACTGTTCAGAATCTCCCTTTTTAATTCTGAATGACTACCTGTATTTTAACACAGTAAAATTTTAAAGTCCAGAAATCTTTCCGGTTCCATTTCTGAATTCTTTCTTAACTCGCTTTCTTTTTCAAAAATTCATGCTATAATATCAGCTCGTAGAAAGGAATATTTATGTCTCGTAAAAGAAAATCCATGGCCGGTCGGATTATTTTTACTGCAGTTGTGCTGCTGGTTCTGATCATTTTGACCGTCCTTACGCTGGTTCTCCAGCATAGAAATAAAAAAGCTGCCTCCGGGGAGACCGATACTTTAGAGTCCATGATTTCCAGACCGGCAGATGAGCAGCTTGCGGCATTTCTTCCGGATTATACCAGTGCCGCTCTTTTAAATACAACCTCTATCCGCGATCTGACCCTGGAGGTCGGAGCGGACGAAAGCGAGCTTCGCATGAACTGGCTTTCCCCAAGCAGTGAAGCAGGAAGTGTTCTCTGGACGAATTCGGACACCGGTGAAACAACGGAAGTTCCGGCAGACTGTGAGGCTTCTGCCACCGTCTCTGGTTTTTATCTGAATAAAGCTTCCATCACCGGCCTCACAGCCGGTGTCAGCTACAGCTACCAGGTGGGAAATGCGGAGGAGCGTTCCCCCGTCTATACCTACCAGGCTCCCGAGGATTCCGATACTCTTACCTTTCTTGTGACCTCTGATGTACAGATCGGGCAGTCCGATATGGAGACTCAGGATATCACCGCAGACCGTTGGGACTCCGTTATCAAGAGACTCACAGCCTATGTCCCGGAGGCAAGTTTCGTCTTTCATCTGGGTGACCAGGTCGCTGACTTTGGAAGCGAAGATCAGTATCGGCTCTTCCTTGAGCACCTGGCTCTGTATGGCATTGCTCTCGCACCCGTGGTCGGAAACCATGATGTAGCGAATTCCTATACGATAGCGGAGTACGGCCGTCCCGGCAATACCTATTTTTATGACCATTTCAATGTCCCGAACCGCTCTGAAACAGGGCAGAGTGCCTCGGATAAGGACGGAAATTATTATTTTATCCGCGGCAATGTCCTTTTCATCGTCCTAAACAGTCTGACGGTGTCCGGTGGCAGCGAGCAGGAGGAATTTGTGGCTCAGGTTGTCGCTGAGCATCCCGACGTGCGCTGGCGCATCATTGCCGAGCATTATCCCGCTTATTCGGGTGCAAAAAACAGTGGTTCCAGCGTCGGGCAGTATCTTCCACGCATCGCTGCAGATTATCAAATCGACCTGGTGCTCACCGGCCATGACCACGTCTATTCCCGCTCCGCCTTTACCAATCGGGACAGCGAGATTCTTACCGATTATAACTATGCGGGTGGTGCTGTGGCTCTCAACCCTGCAGGACCCCTCTACCTGACCTGTGGCACCTCGAGCGGCTGTCTCTATCATTTTCCGAAGGTAGAGTCGCATATCGTCTACCAGGGGCAGGTCAATTCTCCCATGGGAATCCGCATCGATGTGGATGATGAGGAGCTGCATATCCGTTCCTATCTTGTCGATACCTGGACGATGTTTGATGAATATACCATTCGAAAGGATACGGAAAACTGAGTTACGAATATTCTACCTGTACTAAAAAGAGACCCTGGGCCGGCGCTGTGACGCCGGCTTTTTCTCGTTTTCCGGAAGTGAGTATTGTTTCTATTTCGTCCACATTCATCTTATGTAAACCAATTTCTACAAGGGTTCCGGTTAAGATTCTGACCATATGATAGAGGAAACCATTTCCGGTAAAGGACAGGGTTACCTCTGCCCCATTCTGCTCTATCCGGATCTCATTTATCGTACGTACCGTCGACTTTTTCCCGCGCTTGATGGAACTGAAGCCGCGGAAATCATGTGTTCCGGTAAGCTTTTCGGCTGCACGGCGCATTGCTTCGATGTCAAGCGATTCTTCTATCGTCCATTGATAACGGCGGCCAAAGACTCCGGGAATCCGGCTGTTCCAAATGTGATAGCGGTAGGTCTTTCCTGTGGCGCTTAAGCGGCTGTGAAAACGATCCGGTACCTCCTCTGCTGAGAGGACGGCTATGTCCTCCGGCAGATACTTGTTCAGCCCTTCTAAAATTTCCTGACAGGTAAGCTCGGAGCGGGTCTTAAAATTCGCCACCTGTCCCAGCGCGTGGACACCGGCATCGGTTCGGCCGGATCCGGCCACTTCTATCTCTTCTCTCAGCATCCGGCAAAGAACTGCCGTCAGCTTTCCCTGTATGGTATTCTCACAATGCTCCTGACTCTGCCAGCCACTGTAGCGCGTGCCGTCGTATTGCAGCAGGATTTTGATATTTCTCATGAAAGCTCTTTTCCTTTCTTTGGGTTTCGTGTATGATAGAAACAAAGTAACCGTTATCGTAACTGTAAAGATACTGAACAGTTACCTGTTACATAAATATTTGAGGTGATGTGCCATGTTTGGTTTTATTTTTGAAATTATTATATTTATCGTGATTGTTCGTGCTCTTCGTGATTCTAAGAAAAATAAGCAGCGAAAGCAGACGAGTGCTCCAAAGCCTCCGATGCCGAATCAGCCGGCTCCCCAAAAAACAAAAACTGGATGGACACCGGCCCAGAAGAAGCCGAAAACGGTTGTACCGAATCAGCCAAATCCGGAAAAGAAAAAGTCAGCCGTCGGTGAAGCTGCCCGTACCTTTGTCGAACCGGTCAGACCGGTAAATAAGGTTCATACCGCCGGTGAACGCTATGAGGAATGGATGCCGGTGCCAGACGGGAAGAAGGTCTGCCGCTGCGGCTACTGTGCTGCTGACAATCTGATTCCGAAGGGAGCAAATCCCAAGGATTACAGCTGCTATTTCTGTCGGGAGGAATTATAATCTTTCTGCCTTCATATGGCTTCGAATCCAGACTTCTGAGGCTGTGAGGCGTTCTTTTAAAGAAGATTCATTGTCCTCGCCCACGGCTTTCTTCATATAAACATATTCATCCAGAAGTCCCTGTCCATGCGGCACCTGATAGGCTCCGGAATCACTTCCAAGGCCGATCCGGGCGCCTTTTTCAAAGGCATATTTCACTGATTTTTGCTGTCTTGCAAGAATCTCTTTCAGAACTTTATCCGGAAAGCGGCCGCAGCCTATCAGATTTCCTATCGGTGCAAAGGTCGGGATCCAGATCGTCTCGTTTTCCGCTAAAAGTTCCAGGGTCTCTGTCTCCATATAATTGCCATGCTCCAGGGTATCCACCCCAGCCTTCAAAGTGGCCAGGCAGACCCTGTCGCCATTTCCATGCGCCATTACATGCAGCCCTTCTTCGTGGGCTGTCTCGATAAGAAACGTGATTTCTTCTTCCGACAGTCCTTCCTCGCTGAGTCTTCCGAAGGTATCAAATTCCAGAATCCCACTGATCATGATCTTGATAAAGTCTGCGCCCTGTCGCTTTGCCTCCCTTACAAGTCTCCGGTAATCCTCCGAGTTCTCGTAAGCTTTCCCTACAATTCCTCCGTAATGACCTTTTTTATGAATCGCATAAACCGGAGTCCGATAATCGATGCCGTATTCCCCAGCCAGTTCACGCGCCCGCACCGATACGCCATAGGCATCACCGCCGTCCCGCACGAAGCGGATTCCTGCCTGCTGCCAGGCCAGAAGATGCTCACGGATCGCTGTATCATCCGGTTTTTCCCTATGCCTGGCTACCGCCTTCTTGTAATTTTCTCCGTCCATGATCACATGGGCATGACATTCTCCAAACACGAAAAAAGCCTCCTCATTTTTTCTCTATCCAGTGTAGCGAAAGCCCTCAAAAAAGTCAATCCACAGGCGCCATTTCCATTGACACTGCTTTCTCTTTGTGCTACTCTAAACGCAGCCGCAAGGACGCGGCAAATAATCCTTTTTTTAAACTTTTTGGAGGTAACAAAATGAACAAGGGTACAGTTAAGTGGTTCAACAATCAGAAGGGCTATGGATTCATCTCTGACGAGCAGGGCAATGACATCTTCGTACACTTCTCCGGCATCAATTCCGACGGTTTCAAGTCTCTGGAAGAGGGACAGGCTGTCGAGTTTGAGATCACGGATGGAGCAAAGGGACCGCAGGCTACCAATGTAACCAAGTTATAAATAAAGTAAGAACGAATCCTGCCACGCAGGATTCGCCGCCTGCGGCGGGTCGCCCAAGCGACATGCTACCGCTCCGCCGCAGTGCGATAATGTTTTTTGTATAATAGGGAATTCCATCGGAATTTCCTATTATACAAAAAAAGCTTCCGCACTTGTGGCGGAAGCTTTTTTATTTACAGTACCTCTTTTAAAATCTCATTGATCTTTGCCGGGTTTGCCTTTCCCTTCATCGCCTTCATGGTCTGGCCAACCAGGAAGCCTAAGGCCTTCTCCTTGCCGCCCTTATAGTCAGCTACCGACTGCGGGTTGGCTGCTACGATAGCCTCTATCGTCTCGCGCAGGGCACCCTCGTCATTGACGGTCTTCAGACCGTGCTCTTCTACATATTTTTCCGGATCCACATCCTCGTGGAAGATCTGTTCAAAGACTTCCTTTGCCACGCTGCTGTTGATCGTTCCGGCATCTACAAGCTCGATAAGCTTTGCCAGATGTTCAGGAGAGAACTTCATGTCCTCCGGCTCCTGTCCGGCTTCTTTCAGAAGACGCATCGTCTCTACCATCAGCCAGTTGGATACCTTCTTCGGCTTCTTGCAAATCGCGGTAGCAGCCTCAAACATATCTGCCATCTGCTTGGTTTCAGTCAGGATCCGCGCATCGTATTCCGGGATCTCAAATTCTTCCTTGTAGCGTTTCAGCTTCTCGGTACGAAGCTCCGGCTGACGGGACTTGATTTCCGCAAGCCATTCCTCACTGATGTCGATGGGCACAAGATCCGGCTCCGGGAAGTAACGATAATCCTGGGCATCCTCCTTGGAACGCATCGCATGGGAGGCTTCTTTATTATCATCCCAGCGGCGGGTCTCCTGGACAACCTGCTTTCCTTCCTCCAGAAGCTCGATCTGACGCTGGCGCTCACCCTCGATGGCACGGCCGATGGCCTTAAAGGAGTTCAGGTTCTTCATCTCGGTACGGGTACCGAATTCCTTTGCCCCTACCTCGCGGACAGACAGATTCACGTCCGCACGCATGGAGCCCTCCTGGAGTTTGCAATCGGATGCACCCAGATACTGAATGATCAGACGCAGCTTGTCCAGATAGGCAATGACCTCCTCCGCGCTTCGCATATCCGGCTCGGATACGATCTCGATCAGTGGCACACCGCTTCGGTTATAATCCACTAACGAGCAGTCCTCCCACTCATCATGAATCAGCTTTCCGGCATCCTCCTCCATATGGATCTCATGAATACCGATTTTCTTTGTTCCAGTCTCTGTCTCGATCTCCACAAAGCCATTGCGGCAGATGGGCGCATAAAGCTGGGAAATCTGATAGTTCTGGGGATTATCCGGATAGAAATAATTCTTCCGGTCAAATTTACTATGGTGCGTAATGTCACAGTTTGTCGCAAGGCCTACTGCCATCGCGTACTCCACTACCTTTTTATTCAGAACTGGGAGGGAACCCGGCATACCGGTGCATACCGGGCAGGTATGGGTATTCGGTGCTCCTCCAAATGCGGTACTGCAGGAGCAGAAAATCTTCGTCTTTGTCGCCAGCTCGACATGAACCTCCAGGCCGATGACGGTCTCATATTGTTTGCTCATTTTCTCCACTCCTTCCTAAGCTCTCTTGCACGCAACTGTCGCGCGGCCTCTGCTGCACTCATAAGCATAAGCTGCCCGAATGATATCCGCTTCTTTGAAGCAGTCGCCAAGAAGCTGCAGACCAATGGGCAACCCTTTCGAATCCTTACCGCAGGGCAGGCAGATACCGGGAAGACCGGCCAGATTTGCGGAAATGGTATAAACATCGCCGAGATACATCTGTAGCGGATCGGAGAGGGATTCGCCGATCTTCGGTGCCGTCGTCGGTGCAGCCGGTCCTAAGATGACATCGTATTTCTCAAAGGCACGGTCAAAGGCCTTTCGAATCAGAGCCTTCGTGCGCAGAGCCTTCAGATAATAAGCATCGTAGTAACCGGAGCTTAAGACAAAGGATCCAAGCATAATCCGACGCTTTACCTCGGCACCGAATCCCTCGGAACGGGTCTTCTTGTACATATTGTGAAGGCCTTCGTATTCTTCGGTACGATAGCCATATTTCACACCGTCAAAGCGGGCGAGGTTTGAGCTTGCTTCTGCGGAGGCAATGACATAATAAGCGGGAATCGCATAATCTACAAGGCTTAAGTCAAACTCCTCCACAATCGCTCCCTTTTCCTCCAGAACCTTCGCAGCTGCCTTCACGGCTTCTGCCACCTCCGGATTCAGGCCTTCTCCGAAATAATCTCTCGGAATACCGATACGTAAGCCTTTTACATCATCCTTCAAGGCAGATGTGAAATCATAGGACTCCCGCTTCACAGAGGTACTGTCCTTTTTATCATAGGAAGCGAGCGCCTCCAGAAGCAATGCACAGTCGGTCACATCCTTTGCCACAGGTCCGATCTGATCGAGAGAAGATCCATAGGCAATCAGGCCGTAACGGGATACAGTTCCGTAGGTCGGCTTGATACCGGTGACACCGCAGAAGGAGCTTGGCTGGCGGATCGATCCGCCGGTATCAGAACCCAGGGCGCAGGGTGCCTCTCCGGAAGCAACTGCCGCACAGGATCCGCCGGAGGAACCGCCCGGCACATGATCCGTGTTCCACGGATTGCGCGTAGCGCCAAAAGCGGAAGTCTCGGTTGTACTTCCCATCGCGAACTCGTCCATGTTCGTCTTTCCGATGACAATCATTCCAGATTTTTCCAGATTCAATACTGCTTCTGCCGTATAGGTCGGCTCAAAGTTGTACAGGATTTTCGAAGAGCAGGTCGTCTTCAAACCTTTGGTACACAGATTGTCCTTGATGGCAATGGGTACACCTGCGAGCGGTCCGGTGAGTTCGCCGCTCTCGATGCGTTTCTGTACCTCGGCTGCTCTTTTCAGGGCTCCTTCTTCATCCACGGTGACAAAGCTGTTCAGAACCTCATCCTGCTTTTTGATCTCTGCCAGGGCTGCCTTTGTGGCATCCACGGCTGTCATTTCTCCGGCTTTGATCTTCTGTGCGATCTCCGCCGCTGTCATTTCACAAAATTCCATTCTCTGTCACCTCCTACTCTACCGTCTTCGGTACCATGTACATACCGTCTTTTACCTTGGGGGCGTTGGCCAGCATCTCTTCATGGTCATCGCCATTTTCTACCTCATCCTCGCGGAAAACATTGCTCACGGGGAATACGTGCGACATCGGCTCGACGTCTGCGGTATCCAGCTCGTTCAACTTATCAATATAATCCAGCATCCGGCCCATGTCTTTCTTAGCGGCCTCTTTTTCCTCGTCAGACAGCTCCAGCTTTGCCAGAATGCCGACATATTCCATCGTTTCGTCAGATATGATATTTGCCATGTCGCACCTCCTACGGCTCTAATCTGCTAAGGTCTCTCGGGAATAAAGTGGTTTCACGCACATTGTCTTCGCCTATCAGTTTCATGGTCAGTCGCTCAAGGCCGATACCCAGACCTCCGTGGGGCGGCATGCCATATTTGAAGGTATCCAGATACTGCTCCATGCCTTCCTCGGTCATGCCTCTTGCTGCGATCTTGTCGAGAAGCATCTGATAATCATGGATACGCTGGCCGCCTGTCGTGATCTCCAGACCATCGAAGAGCAGGTCAAAGCTTAAGGTAAACTTCGGATCTGCCGGGTCATCCATCGCATAGAAGGGACGCTTCTTGGAGGGATAATGAGTGACGAATACAAAGTCTGCGTCGTATTCTTCCTTGAAATAACGTCCGATCAGAACTTCCTCCTCCGGCTCCAGGTCGTAGGGGTTGCGGATCTTATGACCGTATTTCTCAGAAGCCAGCTGCTTCGCCTCATCGAAGCGAACTGCCGGAATCTTGTCTGCCTTCGGCAATGTGATGCCGAGGATCTGAAGCTCCTGCGCATACTCGGTCTCTAAAAGCTTCAGCATATACTGTAAAAATCCGGTTTCCATCGCCATGATATCCTCGAAGTTGTCGATATAGCCCATCTCGAAGTCCAGGCTGGTATATTCGTTCAGATGACGCTTGGTATTGTGCTTTTCTGCACGAAAGACCGGACCGGTCTCAAATACTCTGTCGAACACTCCTACCATCATCTGCTTGTAGAACTGCGGGCTCTGTGCCAGCACTGCCGGACGATGGAAATAATCCAAACGGAAGAGATTGGATCCGCCCTCTGCTCCCTTTGCTCCGATCTTCGGTGTATGGATCTCTGTGAAGCCCTCTTTGTAGAGGAAATCACGGAAGGCTCTTACGATACCCTCCTGAATTCGGAACTTTGCACGCTCTCTCACATTTCGAAGGGAGATAGAACGGCGATTCAGCTTCGCCTCGAGGGAGGTATTCAGCTTCCATTTTGCGATAGGCAGAGGCATCGGTGCAGCCGGCTCGGAGAGAACCGTGATTCCGGTCAGACGAAGCTCTGTGCCACGGGGCGCACGCTCCTCCTTGCGGATCGTACCCTCTGCCACGATGCTGGAGGCCTCCTTTAAGTTTTTCAAATCAAAGGCTGTCACACCCTCCTCGAAGACACACTGCAGCAGTCCGTCTCTTCTTCTTAAGATCACAAAGGCTACCTCGCCCATGTCACGGATCGTATGAACCGTTCCCTCGATCTTCACTGTCTTGCCTTCCATGCCCTCGGCGGTCACTGCCGCCAGATCCACGGTTTCCTTTTCTTTCACTCCTGTCAGAAATTCCACTTTGTTTTCCTTCCTTTCGAATTTATTTTTCCGGGTCGGATCTAAGAATGAATCCTGTGAAGTAGGATTCTGCGCCTCAGTGCGATAATGTTTTTTATGTAATAGGGGATTTCCTC
>CAVHYN010000041.1:0-1001 GCA_963640245.1 Bulleidia sp. | reverse complement strand
TAGATAACTATTCAGAACCTCATTCGCAAAATAGTTAAAAAACCCCGTCCCGGAATATTTCTATTCCGGGACGGGGTTTCGAATTCAATCAAAATCCCGCGGTACCACCCGCATTGAAATGCGTCCGCTCTTTCGTCAGGCTCACATTTCCTCTCTACTATCCTTAACGTGGACAACTCCGTACCGGCCTACGTTTGAGTTCGATAACTGTTTTACAACTATGAAGGTTCTGGACAGCTACCATGTGTTCAAATTTCGACCGATCTGCTCCCAAGTGTTCCCATGATTTTCTCTTCCAAATAGCGCTCTCAGTCGGTGACGCTATATTCCTGTCGGGTTCTGAAAATCTGAGTCTTGTTCGTTGCATTTTTCTGTTAGAAATATAGCACAAAGTTTGGGGGATTGCAAGGGGTTTTTCGGTATGGCTAAGCTAAGGCTGCTTCTTTAAAGCTTTCTTCATACATTGATATAGCTTTTCCCCATTGTTTTGTTTTAAAACTCTTCCAATTCCGTCAGAAATAATGGCTCCATGAGCTTCACCTTCCAGGTACAGTTCCAACAATTCATTAAAACTCACTTCCCGCACAGGCAGATGAATTATTTGTTCACCATCCACCTTTGTCAATGTATCCTCTGAACTATAGGGTCCAAAATCCGGCAATACATATAAAAAAGTCCAAGAGTACTCCCGGTTATGGTCATTTTCCATGGAGTGGAATCCGATCGGAAGCAACGCCTCCCTATCAGGTGCAAAGGGTACTCTGGTTCCGTCTGTACCAACTCGCAACAGCTCTTCTGACATCTCTCGATAGGCACATGCTCGGAAAGTATCTATACTTAGTCCTTCTCTAAATTCCTTTTCCGGAATACTGTCATATCGCATATGTCCCCCAAAGCAGTCATAAATATGCACATTTTCCGGGATCACTCTACCCTTTTTTCGATGCTTCTCTGTTTTGTCAGCCAGCAAAATTCGACCATCCGGTAAGACTGCCACGATG
>CAVHYN010000040.1:0-3805 GCA_963640245.1 Bulleidia sp. | reverse complement strand
CCCCACCGACATGCGAGCATGTCGTGGGCTCAGGCTTTTGACACTGTAACCAAATAATGTTGACAGCGATGAAAAGATGAAGTATCATTTATACATCTAAAAAAATAGTTTTTAAACAAAAAAACGACAGAAACGGCCACAAAAGAAGTGACAGAATGGAGAATCAGATATGACAGAATTAACAAAAGCAGAGTTATTGGTAATGAAAAGTGTTTGGGAACTGGGAGATGGAGCATCCAAGATTGATATCGAAAAGCATATTGAGGCACGCTTTCATAAAGGATGGCGTCCGACTACTGTGAGCACATTTTTAAGTCACTTGAGAGATAAGGGCTATGTGGATTTCGAAAGAAAGGGAAGAGATTGCTGTTACAGCAGTTTGATCTCGGAAGAGGAATATCAGGCAGCGCAAATAAAGGAGCTGTTTGAATTCTGGGGAAAACAAAATGTAGGAGTTACGTTGGCGACTTTTTTTGAAGAACAGGGGATAGATAAAGAAACGGCAAAAAAAGTAAAGGATCTGATAGATGAATTGGATTTCTGAGACCGGAATAAGATTGTTTTCGGTGTTATGCTATATTGTTTACAGCTGCCTATCTGTATCAGGAATACAAATTTCAGGTGGTTGGAATTTTATCAGAGCTTGCCGGGTGTTATCTGCTTTCTTATGGAATCTATCGAATAGTGCTGAGTCAGGTTTATCCGAAGCTCACACTGGCACTATGGATTATTTTTGGCATTGTTTTTTTGATTCCCCTTCGGTATAATAAAAACGCAGCATAACAGGAAGGAATGATTTTATGTATGCGTTTCAAAGCCGCGTCCGCTACAGTGAAGTGGGCGAAGATAAGAAGCTGACACTGAATGGAATTATCAATTATTTTCAGGACTGCAGCACGTTTCAGTCAGAGGCCTTGCAGGTGGGAGTGGAGCGCCTGGAGCAGCTTCATCTGGTCTGGGTGCTTTCTTCCTGGCAGATCCGGGTGGATCGATATCCGGAACTCTGTGAGGAGATCGAGATCGGAACCTGGCCCTATTATTTCAAGAATTTTGCAGGCTACCGTAATTTTATTATGAAGGATAAAGAGGGAAGACAGATCGCCTGCGCCAATAGCCTCTGGAGCCTTCTGGATACGAATACGGGACTGCCCACCCGGATGCCGGAGGAACTGGAAAAGGCTTATATCCTCGAAGAAAAGCTGGATATGGATTATGCATCCAGAAAGGTTCCGCTGCCGGGAAATTGTCAGGCCAGAGAAGCATTTGTGGTGCAAAAGCATCACCTGGATACCAATCATCACGTGAACAATGGCCAGTATATTCAGATGGCCAGAGAGTATCTGCCGGAGGATTTTTCGATTCATCAGATGCGGGCAGAGTATAAGAAATCAGCGCTTCTGGGAGATACCATTTATCCGGTGGTGTCTCTGGAGGACGAGCGCTTCACGGTAGGACTTTGCGATGAGTTGGGGCACCCCTACGCGGTGGTGGAATTATCATAACTTGATTAAAACTTCGACAGGACACTGTTCCGCAAAGCGGTCTCCTGTGAACGAAGAGAACAGGAGACGGAATAACATGATCGAATTAGGAAAAAAACAGGAACTGACCGTAATCAAGAGAGTCGAATTCGGCATCTATCTGGGAGAGCAGGAGGGTGCAGAGGAGCGCGTGCTGCTGCCGAAGAAGCAGGTGCCGGAGGGGACAGAGATTGGTTCGAAGCTTACAGTCTTTGTATACAAGGATTCCAAGGATCGCTTGATTTCCACTACAAATGAGCCGAAGCTGGAGCTGGGCGGTCTGGCGGTTCTGAAGGTGGCTCAGGTTGGAAAAATCGGTGCCTTTCTGGACTGGGGGCTGGAAAAGGATTTGCTGCTGCCTTTCCGGGAACAGACCAGACGGGTACACGAGGGTCAGGAGGTTCTTGTGGCGCTTTACGTCGACAAGAGCAGCCGCCTCTGCGCGACGATGAATGTATATGAGTATCTGGATCTTCAGTCTCCTTATAAAAAGGATGATCGTGTCAAAGGAACGGTCTACGAGATCAGTGAAGAATTCGGTGCATTCGTAGCGGTCGATAATCGCTATTCAGGATTGATCCCCCGAAAGGATTTCCATGGCGGAGCAAAGATCGGCGACAGCGTGGAGGCTCGCGTCACCGGTGTCCATGAGGACGGTAAGCTGGATTTAAGCCTTCGTGAAAAGGCCTATCTGCAGATGGATGCGGATGCAGAAGCTGTACTTCAGGTGATTGGTGAATTTGACGGGGTGCTGCCCTTTACGGATAAAGCATCACCAGAAGTGATTGAGCGGGAACTGCATTTAAGCAAAAATGCATTCAAAAGAGCAGTCGGAAGACTCTTAAAAGAGGGCAAAATAGAGATAACCGAGAAAAGCATTCGTCGAAAAGTATAAAATATGTTAAATTTTATGAAAATTACAAAATAGTGCTTTCCAAAGCTTAATTTAGCGGTTATAATAGGGAAAGAGAAGAAAGGGGTGAATTAGAATGAAAGTACAGAATATTACCGATATCGATAAATTCTTCAAGGTAGTAGACAGCTGCAAGGGCAAAGTTGAGCTGGTTACAGGCGAGGGCGACAGACTGAACCTGAAGTCAAAGCTTTCCCAGTATGTATCTATGGCGAACATTTTCTCTAACGGAGAGATTCCGGAGCTTGAGATCATCGCATACGAGAAGGAAGACATCGACAAATTAGTTTCATTTATGATCAATGGTTAATTAAGAACGAGGTACTTGTTCCTGCGGGAACGGATACCTCGTTTTTTCTGCCTAAAATCAGAAAAAAGAGAAAGAAAAAAGAGAAAGAAAAAAGGCTGCCGCTTAAGTATCTGTTTCGGATAATTTTGCGATGGCCATTTTTTGAATGCAAAAGGAGCTATTGCTCGATAGATGATTATGCATCTATTTTGCAACAGCTCCTTCTTTTTTATCTGATATTTGTAGCAAACTGCTTTGGACAGGCCGGATAAAGGACGTGCCAATTTTCTACGCCGGGCAGTTCTTATAATACAGAATCAGCAACCCCTTCAGCAGTAGATCCTCATCGAGGATGATCTCATGTCTGCAAAGGGGTGTAATCACCCGAGCCAGGCCGCCGGTCGCAACGACGGTACATTTCTCGCCCAGCTCCTCCTGAATCCGATCAATCAATCCGTCAATCGCACCGGCATTTCCGTAGAGAATGCCGCTCTTCATCGAATCCACGGTATTGCTGCCGATGAGCTTCTTTGGCTTTTCCAGAGAAATATAGGGAAGCTGTGCAGCCTTTCCGGAGAGGGCATTTAAGGAGACAGCGACGCCAGGCAGGATCATTTTCCCGATATAGGCCTTGTCGCGGTCGATGACGGAGACCGTGGTGGCGGTTCCCATGTCGATCAGGATCTGGGGAACCGGATAGCTGTGAACACCGGCTACCGCGCCGACGATCAGGTCACTGCCCTGCTGAGCCGGATCGTCTACCTTGAGCTTCAGGCCGGTTTTGATGCCGGGACCTACGACAAGGATGCGAACTCCGGTAAATTTTTCGGCTGCCTCACGCACGGTGTTGGTTACGGAGGGGACGACGGAGGAAAGGATTCCACCCATGATCTGAGAGGGCTTTATCTCGTGGAGATCCAGCATTTCCCGCAGGATAGTGGCATATTCCAGAGAGGTGGAATGCTGCTCCGTGGAAAAACGCTCCAGAAAGAGAAGCTGATCCTTGCGAAAACAGCCCATGACAATATTCGTATTTCCGATATCAATGGTCAGAATCATGATTTCCTCCATATTTCCAAAGGT
>CAVHYN010000039.1:0-22309 GCA_963640245.1 Bulleidia sp. | reverse complement strand
TATGTAGCCGTGATCGCCTTTTTGGGGTATATTTCGCATGGGTATTGCTCTCCTTTTTATTTACAGTAATCGGAGGGGCAACTATTTTGCCCCTCCGACTTATTATAACTACAACTGAAAGGAAAGTAAACCATCCAATTTTTTACTCTTTCTTCTTTCTTTCACGGATCAACCATGCAGCAAAGGACGCAAGGTTGATAAGCAGCGACAGGCAGGAAAGAGAAACTGCCGCTGTGGCCAATGCTCTAGTGGATGTCTTATGCGAAATTTCTTCTATAGAAGTATTTTCGCGCACAAGGCCGGCATTGATCGTTGTTCCGTCCGACATGGTAAGAATCAGATATCCGTCCTCATCGATGCTTGCATCGTTGATACCGCGGCCGTCTGTGCCGTCCATACCATCTTTACCATCGCTGCCGTCTTTTCCATCGGCACCATCCTTTCCGTCCGTACCATTCTTTCCATCTGCGCCATCTGTGCCGTCGATTCCATCTTTTCCGGCAGAGCCGTCCACACCGGCATCACCTTTGGCTCCCTGGTCACCCTTTTCGCCCTGGTCACCTTTTTCGCCCTGGACGCCCTGTGAACCTTGGATGCCCTGAATGCCCTGCTCACCTTGGTCACCCTTTTCGCCTTTCGCACCGTTTGCTCCCATTTCTCCGGTCGCTTGTATGCCTAAGGACTCCCAGGTCGTTCCATTGTCATAGGAAACATACCAGATTTTATCCTCTCCAATTTTCATCTGAGGGGTGATGCCGTCTGCACCGTCTTTGCCATCTTGTCCGGCAGCCTGTACACCGGTATCCTCTTCACCGATCCACCAATTGCCGTTCTCTCCGATATAGGGAGTCTCGCCGTCCTCTCCGTTTTCACCCTTTTCACCATCGACGCCATCTGTACCGGCTGCTTTTACACCGGTATCGGTCACCCCGATATACCAGTTTCCATTGTCTCCGATGTAAGGAGTCTGACCATCCTTTCCGTCCTTTCCGTCGGTACCGGCTGCTTTTACACCGGTATCCGTACCGCCGACCCACCAGTTTCCATTGCCGCCGATATAGGGCGTTTCATCTGAGCGGTAGTTGAACTCATTCGACCAGACGCTTTCGTAATCTTTATTGTCTAGGGTCTTCACCGTGGTCACGACATAGGTATAATTGCTGCTTAGATCCAGGCTTTCAATCGTATAAGAAGTCGCATCAGAGCTTAATTTTTCAGATACTTTTGTATAGCTTCCATCTTCCTCCTTCTTGTATACATAGTAGCCGGTGATCTGCGGATGTCCATTTTCTACATCAGGCTTTGTCCAGGAAAGCGTCAGGTCAAAGCTTTCTTCTCCACGGGTTATTTCCCCATCCAAATTATCGATTGCTTTCGCCGGGGAAGAGAGATTGGTAATGTTATAACCGATAAAGGGAGTCTTATTTCCATCCTCGCCGCTTAAGTGACGCTGCCACTGCCCCAGCGTCCAATGAAAGCCATAGGAATCCACGACATTTGCAGGAATCCCTTCTGCGACAAGGCTTTGCTTGTCAATGCTGGTAACGGTGCAGCTTGCGCCTACCGCCGTGCCCTTTGAGGTCGAAGTTCCCTTTCCGTCGCTGTATTGCAAACTGGTGGAAACACCGTGCTTGCCGGCATTCTCCGTTCCATACATAATGGAGGTGTTGAAGTAGAAGCCGTGAGACATTTCCACACTCTCCGTCGTAGTATTTTCCTTTGTCCATGCCACTTTATCGAGCGTTCCATTATATCCAAGGGCGAACTCCGACTTGCTAATGGCTTTCGCATTCGTATTTACATCGTTCCAGCCATCATGATTGTAACGGTAGGGATCGCCCTCGTTTCCGTCTAACCAATTCTCTGCCGAATCAATCTTCACCAGTTGGTAGCAGGTTTTCTCATTGTTTCTATCAGCTATATATTTGTTGTACTCGTCCACGAATGTGTTATAAGAATCTACGGAAAGCTGCTCGTAAACAGGCCCCTGGGGAATGGCCGTCTGCATGATGGTTTTATCATTCCAGCTGCCGTCCTGATTTTGAATATCATATTCGTAGATAAAAACAGGTGTTCTGCTCACTACGACACTGTTATAGGACTGGGCAGAAAAGCTCTGGCTCCATTCCTCATGCAGGGAGCGTTCAAAGGATTTTGACCAATCGAGGGCATAACCTGTCTCAATGGAAACGTCAACAACGTCCATGACACTGAATTCGGTGCTGTACCCTACACTGAAGGAAACATTATCGGAGTCCCAGTCGGAAAGCTCATAGCTTTCACTAAGGACGTATTCTGTCTCGTTATTGCCCGCATCCATGATCTCATCAAAATAGGGAGCGGCCTGCAAGACTGCCTTCACGTCCGGATCCGTGTAAGCGTAGGATACACCGCGGTACTTCGCAAGCACACCGTCATGATCGCGATCCACCGGAATGACCAGGAAGCTGACCGCATTCTGGGCATTGGTATTGACGTAGCTGTCGGTGGGTACCAGGCAGTCATAGCCGCCGGCTGTGCCATATTCCGTAACAGAACCCTCTACCGTCGTATCGTCATAGTTTGTTCCTCGCAGATAGCCGGTCAAAAGATGCGACTTATTATTTTTGTTATGCTTAAGGGCAATGGTGAAGATCACCTGCTCACGTCCTGCGCTGTTTCCGTCAAAGTTGCCCACGGCGATGGACTGAATATCGCAGTTGGAGATAAGGGTGGTGCTGCCTGCGCCGTCGTCAGAACTTTTAAAGTACTCGCCCGTATATACCTCTACCGGTTTATCATTGCTGACATCATAGAGGGATCCACTTAAAAAGACTAGTTCCTTTGCTCCGCGGCCCTTGCCGTTGATTGCCACAGATTCTACAGCCAGGCGCTGCCAGACATCATCTGCATCATGATAACCACCGTCCGTCCAACCATTTGATTTGACAGTTTTGTTCAGGTTCATGGACTTTGTAAAACCTTTTCCGTTATTCGTCAATTTACCTACATAGATGTAGGAGGAATCCATGGTGATGGTGTGATTGACCATGCTGGAATCTTTCTTCCAAGTACCAAAGTATCCCAGCATGCCGGCAAGAAACAGGTCATCGTCACCGTCGCCATCTAAGTCGCCACAGGTCAGGGAAGCACCCACAGGAAAGTTATAGCACTGGCGTCCGCCGGACTTCCCTGTATAGGTATAAAACTCCTCGCTCTGTTCCGCGGATTTCGTTACGATAGAAGTGGCGCCATCACCCTTCGTGCCGTAAACGATCTTGACCACAGGCCGGTAATAGTCGATCTTAGTTTCGTCATCCGGCAGACGGTGACAGTAGGACAACACCGCCAGATCATCCACGTAGTCACCGTTGAAGTCGCCCACGGCCATGGATACGCCCAGCTTGCGGTAGAGGCGAGAATTGACCTTCCAACTGGCATTGTCGACCCACTCATTCTGCACGTAGTAGCTCTGCAGCAGACTCTTGCTCTTGCCGCAAAGAGTAAAAGTTTGGCTGTCACCATCATAATCCCACTGCTGAATTTGACAGCCGGGATCGCTGTCGCTGAAGTGATTCTCCGGCGTATAGATCAGAATGCTCTCCTTGCCGTCACCGTCAAAATCACCGGACACGATATTGAAGAAGCTGCGGTTGGAATAGGTCGGCACCTCAAAGTCATTTCCGTCAAACATATAGCTGAAGTTGCCGATCTCCACACGAGGACTGCAGTCTGTGCCACCGGACTTTGTGGTGTCGATAACCCACATATAGCCCTTCTTGTCATCGGAAATACCCACAAAGGCCACATGATCCCGACGTCCACTACCGGTAGGGTCAAAAGATACCGCCTCCATCAGCTTGTAATTGGAGGCATAGAAAGAATCGCTGCCGCCACTCTTATTTTTTGCAAAGGCGGACAGTGAATTTTCGGATCCCATATCGAAATAGGATGCCTGACGAACCTTATCATCCCAGACATTCAGGTACATCAGTTCGTTCTGCTCCACCATCAGGAAGGGATCCCCGATGTTATAGCCATAGGGGTTGGTGGTAGTCGTATAGCCGCTTGGCTCTACACTTTCCAGATTCATCAGATTTGTGCCGGAAAAATCAGCTGTCTGAGATTCTTCCTCCGCAAAGGCAGATACCGGAAGACATGCGGCAATCATCGCAATTGACAGCAGCATGGTGATTCCCCGCCTTAGAATAAATCGTTTCTCCATTTTGCATTGCTCCTTCTTCGTCTCTTTATGTTGTGGCGAATTGTTACATTTCTTATATTTTACCACAGCATTCCACATTTCCTTTGTGTCGTTTAGGTGGATTTTTGTGTCGTTTAGGAAGGCGCTCCCATTTACAGCTTGTGCGCCGGGTATTGCTTTGCTACAATAATGACAAAAGGGAGGCGATAGGGTGAATGCACAAAAAAGGAATCCTTGGATAGCCAGAAGCCTGCTGGCCGTGAGCATGATGGCGGCTTTTCTTTTTTTGTTCCGTCTCTCGCAGCCGGACAAAAGCCAGACTTCCGTTTACTTAAATTGTATGGAATCCGACCAGGGTGGCTGGACATTTTTTACAGAATCCGGCAAAGCAGAGCCTGTATTTGGGTTTGGGGGATATATGGACGGTGTTTTTGCAGAGGGAAGCGGGCCTGTGGCAGCAGAGCGGGTTCTTTCCTCCTACGGAGAGCAAAAATTTCTCCAATTTTCCTGTTATGACTTGGGAATTCAGGTATTTTTAGACGGGAAACTGCTTTATACAGATTTCCCTGAGAGTGAAAATCGGGTCGGTGAATTCTTAAAAAATGTGGATCCTACCGGTATCGCCTATGACGGTCTTCTCATCCCGCTGCCTGATTCGTATGAGGGAAAGACGCTTCGCATCGTAACCTACACTTCTTCTGCAGATGGTCTGCGTCCAGTCGTATTTCCATCCCTGACAGGCCGCTTTTCCGATGCTGTGATACAGACTTCCGGGGTAGTCTGGCCTATGGCCAAGGTTACTGCACATCTTCTGCTTGGAATTTGTCTGGCACTTATCTTGATCTTTGGCGCACAGGAGGGAGAGCTTTTGTGGAAGCTTTTGCCCCTTGGCGGGTATTTTCTGCTGGCTTCGCTATCAGATATTCACTATACCTATCTGGAAAGCGCTGCAGGCCTTAGCACTGACCTGGGACTTTTGAACTGGCTCTATCTGATACAGATCGATCTATTGTACAGCTATCTGGCTTTCCGGCTACGCGGCTTGAAACGGTGGCTCTTATTTTCCGGTGCTCTCCTGCATATACTACTCTGCGCCCTGCAAAGCTTGGCCGGAGTCTCCCTGCTCTCCGGTACTGGGACGGACTGGCTTGGTTTTGCTTTGCTCATACTGGCACTGATTCTGAGCCTTTGCTCCAAAGAACAGATTCCTCAGCGGATCAGTCTCTCTCTGCTGACGGTCATCGCTGCTCTCTTCTTGATCTGGGGAATTACCCGTTATACAGGTATCGGAATTTTCTATCCGCTGACCAATCCGGTGACTAGTTTGGTACAGGGATATCCGCACGCATTTTATGCGCTGCTGTGCGGCATCGGCAGCCTTCTGTGTGCGATTCAGGCAGTGATGGAATTTATCCGCAATGTGATGCTTCGCCAGCGCGAGCTGCAGGCCATGAAGCTAAGCAGTCAGATGATTCAGGGAAAGTATGAGGATGCCAAGGAAAACTTACGTCAGACGGCTCTCTTTCGACATGAGTGGAAAAATCATGTAGCAGCCTTATCGATTCTGGCACAGGGAAAAGATTCGGAAGGAATTCAGGCCTATCTAAATCGTCTGGATGGAGAACTAGAGCAGCTTTCACCCAAAATCTATACGGCCAATCCGACTGTAAATACGATCTTGCAGCGGTTTGCAGCACAGGCTGAAAAAAAGGAGATCACCTTTCGCATTCAAGCGATGCTGCCGGAAACATTGGAAGTGGATGAAGAGGATCTTTGTGGATTCCTCTTTAATCTATTGGATAATGCCATGACAGCTGCCTCCCAGACAGAACAGGGTGAAATCTTCTGCTCTTTACAGATTCGGCAGCAATATCTGACCATTCGCTGTGAAAATACTTACAATGGGAAGCTTTGCACGGATCCGATGGGACAGCTTCTGACCACGAAACCGAATGCTTCAAACCATGGCTTTGGCCTGAAGAAAATGCGCTCGATCGCAGAAAAATACCACAGTGTGCTGGATATCAGCTATGATGAGAATCGCTTCACAGTTATGACGGCTCTGAAGCTGAAGCAAAAGAAAAACTAGAAGCTTCTATCTTTTAATGTCGGTTTAGATAGCGAACGAACCGGTTTTGAAATTGTTCCATGTAGCGGCGCCCTATAGCAAGGGTACTTCCGTCAGTCAAAAACAGCTCTCGGCCGCTTACCTCGCGGATGTGGGCGAGATTTACCAGGAAGCTGTTGTGACAGCGGCAAAACCGATCCGCAGGCAAGGTCTCTTCTGTCCGACTCAAGGAACAGGGAAGAAACTGTTCCCCGTTTTTTGTATGGAGTACACTGCCGTGATCCCGACTTTCCGCGTAGAGAAGATCGTCCACGGAAAAAATTCTCGTCTTGCCTCCGGTGCGGAAGGTTACGGTGAGCGCTTGGTGATAGAGGCGCAGATCTGTCCGGATAGCGTCTTCCAGTTCTGCTTTCTGTACCGGCTTTAAGAGATATTGAATCGGACGGACACTGTATCCATCTTTCAGAAACTCTGTGGAGCCGGTGATAAACAGAATACTGGTTCGGTCATCCCGCTCCCGCAGCTCACGAGCCAGTTCCATACCATTTTTACCCTCCATCAGAATATCCAGACAAAGCAGGGAAAACTGCTCTCCTGCCCGGAATGCAGCTTCCAGTTCCTCCGCCGAGGCATAGGCTGTAACCCTGTATTCTACCTTTATTTCTTTTAGGATCTCTTCGCACAGGGTACAAAGCTTGGTACGAAGGATCTCTTCATCTTCACAAACTGCTACTTGATACATGTCTTTTTTACCAAAAACTCCCGCCAATCCAGCTCTTTTCCATCCAGTACGCACTCCTCCAGTGTATCACCATCATAGGTGAGCTTCAGCGAAAAAAACGGAACCTCCTGTGCGAGCAGTTTAAAAAGAAAACAGCATAGCACTAAGCTTCGTCATCACACCGGCCGGCAGCACCCCGGAGGCTGCGTACACAAGCTTCATGCTGCCACCGCAGATGGATACAGCCTTGCCTTTTTCTGCGTCAAACAGTGCCTTTCGTACTACCCGCTCCGGTTTTGTCAGGAAGAGGCGTTTTACAGCATTCAGCTCGATACCTCCGGCAGCGAAGAAGTCCGTTTTTACAGGCCCCGGACACACGGCAGTAACGGAGATTTGTCGGCTACGAAGCTCTTCCCGTAGCGCCCGAGAGAGAGACAGTACATAAGCCTTGCTGGCTGCATAGGCTGCAAAACCAGGCTGGGGAAGAAATGCGGAACCGGAATCTATCTGGATGATGCGGCTGCCCCTTCGGAAGTAAGGCAGGCAGGTCATGGTAACAGAAGTCAAGGCGCGGCAGTTGATATCTACGATGGCCTGTACCTCTTCGACGCTCTGCTGTTCCAGCTTTCCTGCATAACCCAGACCGGCAGAATTTACCAGGATGCGAACCACGGGCTTTTCCCTTTTTAAAATCAGTTCCAGCTCCAGACAGGCATCCTTTTCGCCCAGATCCATCGGCAGGGTACGAATCAGCGTTTTATTCTTTAGTTCTTCCTTAAGCTCGAGAAGTGCCTGCTCCCTTCTGGCAATGACCCAGATTTCCGATATGGAACGATAGCTTTCCGCTATCTGACGGACAAACTCCCGTCCTATTCCTGAGGACGCTCCTGTTACAATCGCGATAGATGTTCTCTTTTTTTCCATCGATGCCACCTCCGGCTTTTATCCAAGCAGATATTTGTAAATGGCCTCCGCGCACCCGTCATGGTCGCAGTCTGCCACAGTCACATCTGCAATCTCTTTCACTTGCTCCAGTGCATTTCCCATCGCTACGGCAAGTCCGGCTGTTCGAAGGACAGAGATATCATTGTCCGCATCGCCTACGGCAATCGTGGCATTTACGGGAATTCCAAGCGCCTCACAGAGTTTCTTAAGGCCTACGCCCTTATCTACCCCACGGGCAGTAATCTCCAGGGACGCACACTCCGCGTCAACCATTTCAACCGGAAGTCCTAAAGCACGAATCCGTTCCTTTGTACGAGTTCTGGACTCCATGCTTTGATGATACAGATTGACCTTCTCAGCCGGAAATGGATTTGCCGTATAGAAGGCGTATAGGTCTTCATGAACCTCTGCCGTGCGCGCATGCATTTCCTGATAGACGCCCATGCCATATCGGTCAAGATGAGCCAGCTGGTCGGTCTGTTCAAAGGATTTTTCATCAAGAAGATGCAGCATAGCTTCTTCCTTTTTTGCCAGGGCGAAAAGTTCTTTTACTACCTCCGCTTCGATCCGGTTCGCATACAGTTCCTTCTGCTCCTGAAAATCATAGACCATAGCTCCGCTGGTGCCATTCACGTAGCGAAGTCCCGGTATCAGTTCCCGGTATTCGGTCAGCTCCGGGCGGCAGCGGCCGGTCGAAAGCACAACCTGCTTTCCTGCTGCCAGAGCTTTTTCGATGGCTTCCTTGCATCCTGGGCTAATTTTCTTTTCTTTATTTAACAGAGTGCCGTCCATATCCAGGGCAATCAGCTGATAATGACTCATGTATCGTTTCTCCTATTTCTTTTTATGTACATTTCGAATGGTCTTCTTTTTTGCCATTCCACGGCTATGTCCATCAGACTTGCTTGCGGAACCATTCTTTCGAACAGCGGTTTTTTGCGTGCTTCGTGCGCCGCCATGTTCTCCCTCCGGACGAAGCAGGCACTTTGGGCCGTAGCCAATCAGATCCTTTCGACCACATTTTCCAAGGGCTTCCTGTACCAGCTCCCGGTTTTTCGGATCCCGATACTGAATCAATGCACGCTGCATGGCTTTCTCGTGAGGATTCTTCGGTACATAGACCTGTTCCATGGTGCGTGGATCGAGGCCGGTATAATACATACAGGTAGAAATCGTGGAGGGTGTCGGATAGAAATCCTGCACCTGCTCCGGCATGTAACCCAGATCCCGGCAGTACTCGGCCAGCTCCACGGCCTCCTTCAGGGTAGATCCCGGATGGGAGGACATGAGATACGGCACCAGGTACTGCTTTTTCTGCAAGGCTTCATTCATTTTTTTGTAGCGGCGGCAGAACTCCTCGTAGACACTTCGGTTTGGTTTGCCCATTTTGGAAAGAACGGCATCGGACACATGTTCGGGTGCTACCTTTAGCTGGCCGCTCACATGATATTCACAGAGCTCCTTTAGAAAGGTCTGGTTCGGATCTGCCAGCACATAGTCAAAGCGGATGCCCGAGCGGATGAATACCTTTTTGACGCCCGGAATAGCCCGAAGCTTCCGAAGCAGGCTGATGTAGTCGCTGTGATCCGCCTTCAGATTCGGACAGGGCTTCGGAAAGAGACACTGTCTGTCGGGGCAGGCTCCGGCTTTCAGCTGCTTATCGCAGGCAGGCCGCCTGAAATCCGCGGTAGGACCGCCTACATCGTGAATATAGCCCTTGAAGTCCTTATCCTTAGTCATAGCCTCTGCTTCCCGAAGAAGGGACGCATGACTTCTGGCCTGGATGATCCGGCCCTGGTGGAAGGTCAGGGCGCAAAAAGAGCAGGCTCCGAAGCAGCCCCGGCAGCTGGCCAGACTGAATTTTATCTCAGAAAAGGCAGGAACGTCGCCCTTTGCCAGGCAGGACGGATGCACGGCTCGCTGGAAAGGCAGGTCGTAGACCTCGTCCATTTCCTCCTGAGACAGGGGTCTTGCAGGTGGGTTCTGCACGATGAACAAATGTTCGGAATACCGCTCTGCCATCCTCTTGCCCCGGATGGGATCCGCATTTTTCTGCTGGATTCCAAAGCTTTTCGCATATAGTGTCTTATCGGTCTTCATGCTCTCATAATCCGGCAGGAAGATCGCGTCGTAGATATCTTCTTTCTGGCTGGTCTTGTAGACAGTTCCATTTACAAAGGTCAGATCCCGAATCGAGATGCCGGATGCCAGGGCGTCAGCAATCTCCACAATCGATCGTTCTCCCATGCCATAGGAAATCAGATCGGCACCGCTGTCCAAAAGAAGGGAGCGCTTAAAGCCGTCCGCCCAGTAATCATAGTGAGCCAGACGCCGAAGACTTGCCTCGATGCCGCCAAGGATAATCGGCACATGCTTATATGCATGGCGAATCAGGTTGCTATAGACCATGTCGGCCCGGTCGGGGCGTTTGCCCATGACACCGCCTGGCGTGAAGGCATCTGTTTTTCTGCGCTTCTTTGAGACAGAATAGTGGTTTACCATGGAATCCATATTTCCGGAGGAAACTAAAAAAGCAAGCCTCGGTTCACCGTAGACCTTGATGCTTTCCGGATCCTTCCAGTCCGGCTGGGAAAGGATCGCTACGCTGTATCCGTGACTCTCCAGCACCCGCCCGATAATAGCCGGTCCAAAGGACGGATGATCGACGTAGGCATCACCGATGACATAGACAAAGTCCGGCTGCATAATGCCCCGTTCCTTTAATTCTTCTTTTGTTGCGGGCAGAAATCCCTGCTGTTTCATGTATACTCCTATTCTCGCGCCAGCGTCTCATAGCTTCCGTCCAGCACCTGATAAAAATCGTAAATATAATAATCCGCAAGCAGACGGTTCTCTTCCTGCCGATCCTTTGCATAATCATCGTAAATCGAACAAACTTTCGCACCGGCTGCTTTTCCGGCCTGGGCTCCTGCCGGTGTATCCTCGAAGACCAGACAGTCCTGTGGCTTTACGCCAAGCGTTGCTGCTACCTTCTGATAGATATCTGGTGCCGGCTTTCCGGCTCCGGCCTCGCAGGAGGTCATCCGGCACTGGAAATAAGGTTCCAGTCGGAGTCCAGCTACGACGGCGTCCAGAAGCTCCCGTCCGTTGCTGGTCGCAATTCCGGCTTTGATCCCATGGCTCTTTAAATAATTTAAGAATTCTAAAGCACCCGGTTTTAGGGATACCTCCTGTGCATACTTTTCCTTTGACATGGCAATCCAATCTGCCTTAATGACATCCAGGCTGTCCGGCAGTTGAAATCTTTCCTTAAAATATACGGCAGTCTCAGAAAAGCTCATGCCCTCGATGGCCTGCTGGAGTCCGGGTGGAACACGCAGACCGTGACGCCCTAGATATTCCTCATCGATCGCGCTCCACATCCACATAGAATCTACCAGCGTCCCATCCAGATCAAAAAGGACTGCTTTTATTCCATTAAGCATCCTGTCTCCTCCTTTAAGCCTCGAATCTCTTCCTCTGTAAGAGGACGACAGCACCCTTTCTCCAGATTCTTATCAAGCAGCAGACTTCCCATAGAAAGCCGTTTCAGATAGGTAACCTCGCAGCCGATCGCTTCGAACATCCGTTTTACCTGATGGTAGCGTCCTTCCCGCAGGGTCACCTCGATCTCGGATTCCGCTCCGGACTTTAAGATATGCAAATCTGCAGGCAGGGTCTTTTTCTCGTCTCCAATATCCAAACCATCCAGAAAGGCCTGGATATGCGTCTCCTTTACCTCCCCGGCTATCCGGGCAAAATAGGTCTTGTCCACATGCCGTTTCGGGGAAAGCAGGTAGTGAGCCAGCTTTCCATCGTTTGTCAAAAGCAGGAGGCCTTCCGTATCCCGATCCAGTCGCCCTACCGGAAAGAGATCCGAACGAGAATTCTTTGGCAAAAGCTCCAATACCGTATCAAGCTTCCGATCCTCGGTGGCTGAGATATATCCGGCAGGCTTATGGAGCATCCAGTATTCTACCTTCGAAAAGCTTGCTTCCTTTCCGGCGACACGCACCACATCCGTATCTTTTATTTTAGTTTCCGGTTTCGTGACTTTCTCTCCATTTACGGTAACGACACCGCTTCGCAGCAGCTTTTTCACCTCACTGCGTGTGCCATATCCTGCTTCAGAGAGATATTTGTCCAGGCGCATGCTACCACCTCCATCCGGGATAATACTTATTCTTAAGGGTACCATTTGCAAGCTTTCCCCATCCCAAGGAAAAGCCGTCCACGCATACCAGACACCAGCCCTTGTCTTTTGGTTTAGTCAGATCCTCCAAATCCAGCGTCTCACCTTTCAGATAGCGAACTACGCGTTCGTCGTCCGCTTTCAGATCCACTGTCTGGGCAAAGTCTTCCTTTCGAAGGAACATAGCCAAAGCCTGGCTTGGCTCAAACCGCTTCTGCTTTACCTCGCCCAGATAAAGACCGGTACGCAGAAAGCGAAGAGAACGTATGTTCTTGGCGGCTAAAGCATCAGGCAGCAGGTACAGATGTCCCTCGTAGAGACGTAAAAGACGGGAATCAAAGCTTATCCGAAGATTCTTTGCGAAATCCAGCCATTCCTCGGGAAGTTTCTTTAATACGCCCCTTGCATCAGCCTTTTCCTTTGGCTTAGGGAAAGCCTCATCCGACAAATTCGAACACTCGTTCTTTCGAAGCAGCGCCACAAAATGTCCTTCCCCATCCAGTCTGTGCGGAAACAGTCTGGCGGCATCGAAGCATTTGCCTTGTCCCGGTGCGAAGCCCAGTTCTTTTCGCTCCTTTGGCAGAGGCAGAGGCAGCAGGCGAAAATTCTCTTCCATTAGAAACCGCTCTATATTTTCTTCATTTTCGAGTCTTGAGAAGGTACAGGTGGAATAAAGAAGGAGGCCGCCCGGACGCAAAAGCTTTGCCGCAGTACTTAGAATCTCCTTTTGAATCTTTGCATAATATTCCGGTCCCTTTTCCAACCAGTCCTTCACCATAGATGGTTCTTTTCGAAACATTCCCTCTCCGGAGCAGGGGGCATCCACCAGAATCTTGTCAAACCAGCCTTCAAAATAGGAAAGAAGCCGCTCCGGTGTTTCACTGGTTACCAGAATGTTTCCGGCACCAAAGAGCTCCAGATTTTTGAGCAAGGCCTTTGCCCTGGAATTGCTGATATCGTTGGCTACCAGAATTCCGGTTCCGTTTAGCTTTGCGGCCAATTCAGTAGCCTTACCTCCGGGTGCGGCGCAAAGATCCAGAACCCGGTCTCCTTCTTCGATCGGAAGGCAGGCTGCCGGAGTCATGGCACTTGGCTCCTGAAGGTAATAAAGCCCTGCCGCATAATAGGGATGCTTGGAAGCCTGTAGGTCTCCCTGCAGGTAAAAGCCATTCTTCGTCCAGGGAACCGGCTGTAAAGAAAATGCCGAAAGAGCCTGAAGCTCTTCCGGACAAATTTTTTTCGTATTTACGCGGAGAGCGCGGAAGCTCTCGCTGTTTTCGTAGCTTTCCATCCAGGCCTCATATTCATCGCCCAGAAGGATTTTCATTTCTTTTAAAAATGGTTCCGGTAAATACATGGATCCTCCATAAACCAAATGATGTTTTATGCACGAAGCTCCTTTAGAACCTCTACCACAAATTCATAAATCCGCTTGGTAGAGGAGATGCTCAGCCGCTCCTTCGGAGAATGAATGTCATAAAGATTGGGGCCGATGGAAACACAGTCGAGGCCTTCCATCTTTCCACTGAAGAGTCCGCACTCCAGTCCTGCATGAATGGCCATGACCTTCGGCTCCTCGCCATACATATCTTTGTATACAGAAACCATGGTATCGCGAAGCTTCGATTCCTGGCGATATTCCCAGCCGGGATATGCTCCCTTTTCTTCATAGCTGCCGCCCAAAAACTCGACACAGTGACGAAGGCGCTCACCAAGCTCGAGCTTTTCGGATTCGACCGAGCTTCGGATACTGAATACGGCCTTTGTCTCATTCTCATCCAGACGAAGAATGCCAAGATTCAGGGAAGTCTGTACCAGACCCGGGATATCCATGCTGTCCTTCATGACACCATTGGGAACCATATGCAGGACATACATCAGGATCGAGGCGCATTTTGGAGTCAGAGCCTTTCCGGCTGTTTTCCCTTCCGATGTAAAGCTTACGGTAACACCTGCATCGCTGGCGGCATACTCTGTCTTGTAAATGTCATCCAGAGCCTTCAGTCTTTCCTCAAAGGTCTTGCACTCTTCTTCGGGAACATAGAGAACTGCTGTGGTACTGCGGGGAATCGCATTGTCCATCAGACCGCCGGAGAGCTCGGCAATATGGAAATTCGTCACCTCATAAAGCCAGCAGAGCGCTCTGCCCATCAGAATATTCGAGTTTCCGTGCTCCTTATGAATCTCTGCACCGGAATGTCCGCCTTGAAGGCCATCCACTGTCACAGTGTAGCGAACCCCCTCTACCTCCTGATAGGAAGCTGGAAGATGCAAAATGCCGTCCATACCGCCGGCGCAGCTGACTGTAAAGATTCCTTCCTCCTCGGAATCGATATTGATAAGCCGACGTCCCTTCATGTGGGAAGCATCAAATGCCTTTGCACCGAGAAGACCTACCTCTTCACCGGTCGTAAAGAGGCATTCCAGACGCGGGTGCGACAGGGTATCATCGTCGAGAATCGCAAGCGCAACGGCAACTGCGATACCGTCATCTCCGCCGAGGGTTGTACCCTTTGCATAGACAAAGTCTCCGTCTATCGCGATATCCAGCGGATCCTTTGCGAAATCAATCTCCCGATCGGCATCCTTTTCACATACCATATCGAGGTGTCCCTGCAGGATCACGGTCGGAGCTTCCTCGTAGCCAGGCGTAGCTTCTTTTACGATAACGACATTATTTGCTTCATCGCATGATGCAGAAAGTCCACGCTTTTTTGCAAATTCCATACAATAAGCTGCAGCTGCAGCTTCGTTTCCGGAACCGCGCGGAATCTGTGTCAAATCTTCAAAAAATGTAAATACCTTTCCAGGTTCTAATCCTTCTAATACACGCATTTGTCTTCTCCTTACTCTTCTTCGATGGCTCCCTCTTCCGGCTGTGCCTGGATAGCCGGAGCTAACTCAGCGCGGTTGCTTGCCAGAATTTCATTGAAGCTGTTCAGGGAATTCATCATAGACTCATAGCGGGCTGCATGAGCATCCATGGTCTGGCGGATCAGGTTTTGCAGGTTGTTCAGCATATCATCGGTATAGCGCATGGCCTGCATCCGGAAGTCATTGGCCTCCACAGTGGCTGCATCCAGACGCTTCTGCGCATCTGCCTCCGCAGCTGCCATGATCTCATTTGCCTGAATGTAGGCCTGCTGCATGATCTCATGCTCATTGATCAGCTCGCTGGTATGGATATTTGCCTCCTTGATGATGGCATCCGCCTTCGCCTGCGCATCTGCGAGAATCGCATCCCGGTTTGCCAGCACCTTCTGATAGCGCTTGATCTCCTCCGGTGTCTTCATGCGCAGCTCGCGCAAAAGCTCTTCGATCTCTTCCTTATTGACAATGATATTTGTCTTTGATAATGTCTGCGGCTTGCAGCCATCAATATACTCCTCTATCTCTTCAATGATCTGCTCAATCTTGCTGCTCATAGAACCGTTCTCCTCTTCATTTTTTTAGATTCCATAACGTTCCTTCATCCGCTGACGGATTTTTTCTTCTACATAAGGCGGCACAAAGGCAGAAATATTTCCGCCATAGGCGGCCACTTCCTTCACCGTCGTGGAGCTTAAATAAGCATATTCCAGACTGGTCGTAAGGAAGAGCGTATCCAGATTCGGACTCATGATTCGATTGGTTTGAGCCATCTGAAGTTCATAATCGAAATCGGTGATCGCACGTAAGCCGCGGACGATAATATGAGCCTCACACTCTTTTGCAAAATCGACCAGAAGCCCCGTAAAGGAACGAATCTTGATATTGGGATATTCTTTTGTCACTTCTTCTAACATCTTAACACGTTCTTCTACAGAAAACAACGGAGTTTTGGCACGGTTGTTCAGAACACCGACCACGAGCTCATCGACGATCCGCGAAGAACGGACGATGACATCCAGATGTCCATTGGTCACCGGATCAAAGCTTCCTGCATAAATTGCTCTAATCATGCTTCTCCCTCATCCATCTCGATAAAGAGATGCTTATTTGTCTTATATTTTTTCTCTTTCCAAATCCGATAAGGAAGCTCTTCGATCCAATCTGTTTCTTCCTTAAGCGTTGCCTCAAGAATAATGGTAGTACCTTCGTGAATGAGGCTGGAATTTTGCAAATAACTTAAAATCTCTCGTTCCAGACCCTTTCCGTAGGGCGGGTCAAGAAAAATAATATCAAAGGGCTCTTCTCCCTCCAAAACCCGAAGGGCTCCGAGTGCATCCATTAAAAAGACCCTTGCCCGATCGGAAAGCCTTGTGAAGGCCAGATTCTCCTGAATGCAGTCATAGGCCTTCCTGTTATTTTCTGCGAAGGCAGCAAAGGCGGCTCCCCTGCTTAAAGCCTCGATTCCGATGGCACCGCTTCCGCCAAAGAGGTCAAGAAAGCGACAGTCGGCCAGCTCCGGCTGCAGCATATTGAATAAGGTTTCCTTGATTCGATCGGTCGTAGGACGGGTATCCAGTCCTTCGATACATTTGAGCGGCATGCTCCTCGCAGTTCCTGCTATCACTCGCATTGATCTACCCCCTTACCTGACCCTGTCCGGTGATCTCATACTTGTAGGAAGTAAGGGCAAGCAGTCCCATAGGACCTCTGGCATGAAGCTTTTGCGTGCTGATTCCAATCTCTGCTCCGAAGCCGAATTCAAAGCCGTCTGTAAATCGGGTGGAGGCATTTACATAGACTGCAGCCGCATCCACTTCCTTCAGAAACCGATCCGCATGCTCCTGATTTTTTGTAATAATTGCCTCGGAATGGCCGGTATTGTACCGATTGATATGGGCAATGGCTTCCGAAAGGGTATCTACCGTCTTTACGGAAAGAATGTAATCGAGGTATTCCTTCCCCCAATCCTCCTCGGTAGCTTCCGTCATCGGCACAGCTTCTCTAGCTGCCGCGTCTCCCCGCAGCTCCACCTTTTTCTCCTGAAGTTTTTTGGCCAAAAGCGGCAAAAACCGATCCTTTATTTTTCGATTTACCACCAGGGACTCACAGGCATTGCAAACACCGATGCGCTGCGTCTTTGCATTGTATACAATATCCACAGCCATTGAAAGATCCGCATCCTCATCGATATAGATATGACAATTGCCGGATCCGGTCTCAATGACCGGAATGGTACTCTGGTTTACTACCGTAGCAATAAGACCGGCGCTGCCCCTCGGAATCAAAACATCGATATAACGATTCAGCTTCATAAAAGCCGCTGCTGTCTCCCGGCTGGTATCAGTAAGCAGCTGGATTCCACTCTCGGGACATCCACAGGCCAAAAGAGCCTCTTGAAGGACGGCTGTAATTGCCAGATTGGAATGGATCGCATCGCTTCCGCCGCGAAGCACCACGGGATTTCCGGTCTTAAAGCAAAGGCCGAAAGCATCCGCTGTCACGTTAGGTCTGGCCTCGTAGATGATGCCGATGACGCCTAAGGGAACCCGAACCTGGCGGATTCGAAGGCCATTCTCCGGAACCCAGTCTTTCATCACTTCGCCGATCGGATCCGGCAAAGCCGCAATCTGTCGAAGCCCCTCTGCCATGCCCCCGATTCGGTCTGCGGTCAGCTTCAGCCGATCGAGAAGTCCATCCTTCATTCCGCGCTCTTCACCGGCCTTCATATCCTTTTCATTGGCTGCTAAAATCCTGTCCTGCTCCTCCAAAAGCAGATCGGCTGCTTTCAAAAGCACGCGATCCTTTTCTTCCCTCGACAGAATCCTTAAGATGGGCTCTGCCTCCTTTGCTCTCTTTCCAATTTCTTCCAGTGTCATCTAGATCCCCCCGATCACTCTTTTCTCTGTAACGATCTTTTCCGGACAAATATCAAAGGCTTCATAAGGAACTTCTTCTTTTACTTGAAATTCAAAAGCCAGCGCCACCTTTGCAAGCTTCGGATGCGCTTCGAGAAACCGATCGTAAAAGCCTCCGCCATAACCGATCCGGTGCCGTTCTTCATCAAAGGCAACTCCGGGCATCAGCATCAGAGCCTTTTCTTCATCGCGCTTTTCATCCGCCGCATGCTTTTCCAAGGGTTCCCGGATTCCGAAATAGCCTTCTTCGAGATCCTCGGTCAGAGAGGTGATATAAAAGAACTTCATATCGGAGCCGATGACCTTCGGCACGGCAACTCGCTTTCCGTCTGCCCAGGCAGCACGGATGATATCCGAGGTTTCTACCTCATGCTTACAGTCCACATAGGCGTAGATCACTTCCGCTTTCCGATATTCCGGTAAGGTTAAAATCCGGTCACGCACTTCTAGGCTCATGCGATGAATCTCCTCATCTGTGTGGGCAGCGCGAAGTGCCTTAACTTCCTTTCGCAAGCTTTTTTTTAAGCTTTTCTTAGTTTCCTTTTCTTCCTGCATCATATTTTTCACCCAGATTTACGATACTTCCATCGTGTTCCTTGATATCGATTTGATTCAGCTGTCCGCGAAGATTTCTGCGAACGGTCTCGATATACTCAAGCCTCAAAAGCTTCTGTTCCTTTTTTTCTGCATCCGTGAGTCCCTCTGCCTTGGAGCGGCGATACAGTTCATTGATGCGTGCAATTTTTTGGGGATCCATCTATTTTTCTCCTTTCCATGCAGCAAAATCTGCCGTCTTTTCAAAGATATCTTTCGCATATTCGTAGCCATGGCCGCGTCTCTCCAAATCTTCGATCAGTTCCGTCGTTCGTTTCACCCCGTCATGCAATGCTTTTCTGATCGGAACAGAATCAGCGACGCCTCCGTCTGCCATTCCTGCTTTTTTTATGAAAAATGCGCCTCCAGAAATGTTTTTAAATCAAAGCTTTCGTCTTTATGTGCCTGGAAAAAGGTTCCGTAGGCTTCCCCTTCTATGATCTTGTGAATCACGCTCATATCACCACCGTTTGCAATCAGCATATCTGCTCCGGCTGATGTGGCAAGCTCCGCTGCAATGAGTTTTGTAGCCATGCCTCCGGTGCCTACGCTGCTGACGGCATCCTTTCCCATTCCCATCAAATCGGAGTTCAGATGTTCCACGAAGGGAACAAATTTTGCCTCCGGATTTGTATTGGGATTGTCTGTATACAAGCCATTGATATCTGAAAGCAGAATCAAAAGATCCGCGTCCACCAAAGATGCCACAATCGCGGACAGGGTATCATTGTCGCCATGCAGGATCTCAAAGGTAGAAATACTGTCATTGGCATTAACGACCGGAATTGCCCCAAGCTTCAAAAGCTCCTCAAAGGTGTCCTGCGCATGGCGCCGGTTCTTCGGATTGATCATCGTATTGCGCGTCATCAGGATCTGTGCTGCTACCTGATTATATTCTGCGAAAAATTTTTGATAAATCATCATAAGCCTTGCCTGACCAATCGCTGCGCAGGCCTGTTTCAGCGGAATCCGATCCGGCTTGCCCGAAAGACCGGCAGCCTGACGGCCGACGCCGATCGCTCCGGAGGTAACCAGGATCACGTCCTTTCCCTGATTGTGCAGATCGGTAAGCTCCCGTACCAGGTGTTCCACCTTAATGAGATCCAGAGCCCCGGTCTCCTTATGAATCAGGGAAGATGTTCCCACTTTCACGACGATGCGTTTCTTTTCCTTAATTTTCTTTCGATAATCTGTCTGAGACATATCCTCTCCCTTTTCTCATTCGATAAAAGATTATTGCTTAAAGCAAATGAATTTTTTTAAGCATTCGCACCAGCGTCCTGCCCTTCGGAAAGGCTCGAAGCTCCTCTTCCGTAATACCATGCAACAATAAAACAAAGAAAGCATAAATGACAACTGCCAGCATCAGGCAAAGCAGGGTCGAGATCCGCACACCGATGAACTTATGAAGAGGCTGGTAAAGAAGCCATACAGCAAGTGCCATAATGAGTGACGAGACAGAAGGGATCACAAAGGTCCGAATCAGTTCCTGATGATAATCCATATATTTTCGTATGGCCAGTCCGTTCAGGATGCACATCAAGATGGCAAAGAACAGATAAGCCAGCACAACACCGTAGATATGCAGTTTGAAAACCTGTACTAGAACAATCATCAAAAGAAGGTGGCTCACCAGCGCAATCACCGCATTTCTTACCGGAATCTGCATTTTGTCGATGCCCTGCAAAATTCCATTCGTCAAGGTGGACAGGCCGTAAAAAATAACAGCTGCAGAACCGATGAAAAAGAGCTTCGGGGCAATCGCATTGCTGTTCCAGGATAAGAGATCCAAGATCGGCTCGCCCAGAGCGGTCAGGCCGAAGGCACTCGGGATACAGATCAGCATAACCATACGAATCGCGCCCTCGGTCTTTCGGCGCATCTCTTCCCAGTCTCCGGAGATCCGAGCCCTCGTAAGAGCAGGAATGGTAGACGCTGAGAGAGCCGAGGCTACCGCTATGGGAACATTCGTCAAAAGCTTGTATTTTCCTACATAGATGCCCCAATAAACTTCTACCGTACTCTTGTCCGCCTTCTGCACATCAAGCATCAGATATTTAAAGACACCCTGATCCACGATGCCGCTGATATTGTAGACAGCGGTGCTTAAGATAACCGGAACAATTGTCAGGATCAAAACATGCAGGGTCGCACCGTAGCTTTCCTTCTGACTTATCTGATCGCGGCGCAGATTCTTATGCAGAATCCGATTATAGAGAAGCATGACAAAAATCAGGAATAAAAGTCCGGCTGCGGCGCCGAGGCTGGTGCCCAGGGTACTTCCGGCTGCACCGTAGATGGCACCATTCTTTCCATCCGCAATGCCTGCCGCCGCATCAAGCCTCGTACCGTAAGAATAGAGATAGCTTGCGGCTGCGATACTGACTACGGCATTCACGACCTGTTCCACGATCTGGGAAATCGCTGTGGGCATCATTGTTCCCATACCCTGGAAGAAGCCACGCAGGACTCCCATCACGGCCATCACAAAGACCGCCAGGGCTAAAACCTTCAGGCAAAGCTCACTTTCCGGTGTATTCAGAAGGGTTCCCGTAAAAAATCCGGCACCGAAAAACGTCAGCGCAGAGCCTACGGCTCCTACTACCAGGGACATATAAAGGGCGCCCTTAAAGGCTCTCCAGGAATTTCGGTATTCTCCCAAAGCAACCTTGGCAGAAATTACCTTGGATACGGCCAACGGCAGGCTGTAGGAGGAGATCAGAAGGATGACATTGTAGATCTCATAGGCTGCAGAGTAATAATCATTTCCGTGGTCGGTAATGATATTTGTAACAGGAAGGCGGTAGAGAAGTCCGATAATTCGGCTGATGATGGATGCCATCGCCAGTATACCGCCCTGCATAATATAATTTGACTTTCTTTTTGTTTTCGTTCCCATATGACTTACCGTAAAATCCCTAAGCCTTCCAAGATTGCAGCCTGCTTTGCCTCCATAACCTTTGCCTCTTCCGGAACCATATGGTCATAGCCGAAAAGATGCAGCATACTATGGGCAATCAAAAACGCATATTCTCTGGTTTCACTGTGGCCATATTTTTCGGCCTGCTCGATCACCTTATCCGTAGAAATGACGATATCTCCCAGAACCAGCTCTCCGTTCTCGGGATTGAAATAATCCTCTGTGTCACTTTCTACAAAAGAGAAATCCGAGGGGCAGACATATTCCAGCATCGGGAAGGACAAAACATCCGTCGGCCGGTCGATGTCACGCTGCTGCAAGTTGATTTCATGAATCCCTTCGTCATCTGTCAAAAGAAGGTTTACCTCTGCTTCGTAGGGACAGCCCTCAAAATCCAGTGCTGCCTCTATGACCTTACGTGCAATCTCTTCCGTATCGACACCGGCAAGGCTGCTTTTACTCTCATCTTCGATATTTATGGTCATGGCTGTCCTTTCTGGAGCTTCGCCGCTCCTGCGCTTTTTCATACGCTTCGTAAGCCTGTACAATCTTCTGTACCAGCGGATGACGCACGACATCCTTGCTGGTCAGCTCACAAAAACCGATATCTTCCACCTTGCCAAGCACCTTCATGGCTACTTCCAGGCCGGAACGGGTGCCGCTGGGGAGATCCTTCTGGCTTGCATCACCGGTGACAATCACCTTAGAACCAAAGCCGATACGGGTCAGAAACATCTTCATCTGTGCCGGTGTCGTATTCTGTGCCTCATCGAGAATGATAAAGGCATTGTCCAGTGTACGGCCACGCATGTAGGCCAGCGGCGCCACCTCGATCAGTCCTTTTTCCATGTTTCGCTGGAAATTCTCCGGCCCCATGATCTGGTAGAGCGCGTCATAGAG
>CAVHYN010000038.1:0-3740 GCA_963640245.1 Bulleidia sp. | reverse complement strand
CGAATTTCATCAACGTACGCACCGCGTACGCCTCAGAAATTTGGGCACAACTGAAAAAAAATCTTCTCGCAAAATCAAGCACAGAAAGATTCCGAGAGTACATTTAGATGTCATAATTATAGCATATTTAGCAGCTAACCAGAACCATAATTGGATTTTGCATATATAACACTATTGATCGCGCAGCTCCAGGTATACATGACCCATGCTCACATAGAAATAAGGGCGAATCCAGAGGAACGCGATACCCATGGATCCGATGCCAAGCAGACACAGCGGCAGGAAGCCAAGCCACAGGCGAAGAATGCGGAAATATTGTCCCTTCATGAGCCGGCGGCTGGTCTTAAGAGCCTCGAGCGCGGAGCAATACGGGTCATCTAAGAGAATATATTCAGTCAGACACCAGGGCAGGGTGAATAGCAGAGCCGGAATAAAGGCAACTGCTGCGTAGGCCGTCATATGTGAGATCAGCTGAACAATCTCTACAGAGATGTTTGTGATATCGATGCTCAGCGGCAGCTGCTGGTAGCAGTACAAGGCAGGTATAAACCAGATCAGGGACACCGCATAACGAAAAAGATATGTCAGGATAAAGGTATCCGGCTGGGCACGGAAGGCATAAAATAAAAGACCGGGCTGTTTCAGCGGTTTTGCGAGGCACAGGGAGTACAGATAGCGAATCAGCCCCACGGTAAGCAGTGCGTTCAAAAGTAAGATAATGATGTTTAGCCCCCAATACAGGATCTGATTCAGCAGAAGAGGTGAAGCTCCGAGATCGGTGGTCTGCAGAATGATTGCAAATGCCAGCGTAAACAGAGTCAGACTGATGGTCAGATTTACGGCAAAGAAGTAATTGCCGGTAAGGGTCATTCGTGCCTGACGGCGGATTTCTTTTGGCTTCATCATAAAATGCCACCTCCTGTCGACTGGATTGGAACGGCAAGCTGATTGTAGAGGTCGGTAATCGCTTTCTGCAGGGCATCCGGATCCAGAAGTGTTTCCAGACCAAAGAGGCGGATAGCCAGATAGAAACCGAGAACCAGAACAACCAGGGCAATGAAAATGGCCAGAATCGAGAGTGTCATGCCACCGATGGATTTGGCAGGAAGCCGGTAGCCGTCAGCCTTGGAGAGATGTGCAAAGAGAATGCCCATGCAGCCAAGGGGCAGTGCAAGATAGAGAAAATAAATACTGACGACCGACAAAAGAGCCAGCACACCGAGAATCAGCGCCAGGGAGGCCATCCGATTCGGCTTTTTCCGATAGGGATTAAAGTTTTGTTGCTCATTATTATAGTCCATAAAAAATCCTCCTGAATCCTCATGATAACATAGGTAGAATAGAAAGACAAACGGAAGTTGCGGTTGCGGGGAAAGATAGATTTTCGTATAATAAGAGTAGTACCGTGACCGGAATGGTTCGGGAGAGAAACAGGAGGAACAGTATGGATATTATTAAAAAATTGACAGAGGAGCTGGGCGTCCAGCGGTGGCAGATCGAAGCTGCGGTCAAGCTCATCGACGAAGGAAATACGATTCCATTTATTTCCAGATACAGAAAAGAAGCGACAGGATCCTTAAATGACGAGATGCTGCGAAATCTCTATGAGCGACTGAATTATCTGCGTGGACTGGAGGATAAGAAGAATCAGGTATTGGGCAGTATCGAGGAACAGGGAAAACTGACCGAGGAACTGAGAAATCAGATCCTGGCGGCAGAGACCCTTGTGGCTGTCGATGACCTTTATCGGCCTTACCGGCCAAAACGCCGTACCCGCGCCACCATTGCAAAGGAAAAGGGGCTGGAAGGCCTGGCAGATATTTTGCGGCTTCAGATGACAAAAAAGTCGCTTGAGGAAGAGGCCGCAGCCTATCTTTCTGAGGAAAAGGGCGTGCTGACAGCGGAAGAGGCGATTGCGGGAGCAGGGGATATCCTGGCAGAAGCCATCTCGGATGAGGCAGATTACCGGACTTATATCCGGAAGGCTACCTTCGAGGAAGGCCAGCTTATTTCCGAGGCGAAGGATGAGAAAACCCAGAGCGTCTATGAGATGTATTATCATTACGAGGAGCCTGTGAAGAAGGCTGCCGGACATCGGATTCTGGCATTGAACCGGGGTGAGGCAGAGAAGATCCTGACTGTCCGTGTGGAGGCGCCCGAGGAGCGCATCCTTCGCTATCTCGAGAAAAAGGTCATCCTGCGGGAGAATCCGTATACGACACCAATCCTGAAGGAGGTCATTGCAGACAGCTACAGCCGCCTGATTGCACCCTCGATCGAGCGGGAGATTCGAAATGAGCTGACGGAAAAGGCTGAGGATGGAGCAATCAAGGTATTTGGAAAAAATTTACAGCAGCTTCTGATGCAGCCGCCGATCGTAGGGCAGGTTGTTTTAGGCTGGGATCCAGCTTTTCGTACCGGCTGTAAGCTGGCAGTAGTCGATGCGACGGGAAAGGTGCTGGATACGGTCGTCATCTATCCGACAGCGCCGCAAAATAAGGTGGCTGAGGCAAAGGCGACACTGAAAAAGCTGATTGCAAAATATGGCATCACGCTGATTTCCGTAGGAAACGGAACCGCTTCCCGGGAGTCCGAGCAGGTTATCGTAGAGCTTATCAAGGAGCTTCCGACACCGGTTCGTTATATTATCGTAAATGAGGCCGGTGCTTCTGTTTATTCCGCAAGCAAACTGGCGACGGAGGAATTTCCGAACTTTGACGTGGGTCAGAGAAGTGCTGCCTCTATTGCCCGTCGTCTGCAGGATCCGCTGGCAGAGCTGGTAAAAATCGATCCTCGCTCCATCGGTGTCGGACAGTACCAGCATGATATGAACCAGAAGAAGCTGGGAGAAGCCCTGTCCGGTGTGGTAGAAGACTGTGTCAATAAGGTTGGTGTAGACCTGAATACGGCCTCTGCACCGCTTTTAGAGTATGTATCCGGCATCAATAAGACGCTGGCAAAGAATATCGTAGCTTATCGTGAGGAAAATGGCCGCTTTATCAGTCGAAAGGAGCTTCTGAAGGTGGCAAAGCTTGGACCAAAGGCTTTTGAGCAGTGCGCAGGTTTCTTACGCATCACGGGAGAAAAAAATCCTCTGGATGCCACCAGTGTCCATCCGGAATCCTATCCGGTAGCGGAGAAACTGCTGACTGCGATGGGATACCAGACAGAGGATTTGAAAAAGGGCGGAATTTCAGGACTGTCTAAGAAAATTCACGATTATAAGCATCTCTCCGAAAAGCTGGAAATCGGTGAGCTGACCCTTCGGGATATTGTAAAGGAGCTGGAAAAGCCGGGACGGGATCCCCGTGATGAGATGCCGAAGCCCATTCTTCGAACCGATGTATTGGAAATGAAGGATCTAAAGCCGGGTATGGTGCTGAAGGGTACAGTGCGTAATGTCATTGACTTTGGCGTCTTTGTAGATATCGGTGTACATCAGGATGGTCTGGTACATATCTCTCAGATTACCGATCGGTATATTAAGCATCCATTGGAGATGCTGAGTGTGGGGGATATCGTGGATGTAAAGGTACTCAGTGTCGATTTGCAGAAGAAGCGGATTGGATTGACGATGAAGGATGTAAAATAGTAACTATTCAGAGCCATGCAAAATTGGTTACAGTGTCAAAAGCCTGAGCCCACGACATGCGAGCATGTCGGTGGGCTCAGGCTTTATGACACGTCCCTCAATGAGGGTGAAGTGGGGCGAAAGCCCCGCGAAAACCCGAATTGAGGAA
>CAVHYN010000037.1:0-13516 GCA_963640245.1 Bulleidia sp. | reverse complement strand
CCATCACATAGCGGGACAGGGAAGCGATACGCTCACTGCGCATCGGATTTCTCTTATAAGCCATGGCTGAAGAACCAATCTGGGACTTCTCGAAGGGCTCCTCCACCTCTTTCAGATGCTGCAAAAGGCGGATGTCGTTGGACATCTTATGCGCACTGGCCGCAATACCGGCCAGTACATTCAGCACACGGGTATCTACCTTTCTGGAATAGGTCTGTCCGGATACCGGATAGCATTCCTGAAAGCCCATTTTCTTTGCAATCATAGGATCGATCTGGTTAATCTTCTCCTCGTCTCCCTCAAACAGTTCCTTGAAGCTTGCCTGCGTACCGGTAGTTCCCTTTGAGCCGAGAAGCTTCATCGTGGAGATGACATGCTCCAAATCCTCCAGATCGAGGCAGAATTCCTGCATCCAGAGAGTAGCACGCTTTCCGACCGTCGTCGGCTGTGCCGGCTGAAAATGTGTGAAAGCGAGCGTCGGAAGATCTTTATATTTATCTGCGAAGTTCTGAAGCTCGTTCAATACGTTGACCAGCTTTCTTCTGACCAGCTTCAGAGCCTCCGTCATGATGATAATATCGGTATTATCGCCTACGTAGCAGGAGGTAGCGCCCAGATGGATGATTCCCTTTGCCTTCGGGCACTGGCAGCCATAGGCATAGACATGGGACATGACATCGTGGCGAACTTCTTTTTCCCGCGCCTTTGCTACGTCGTAATTGATATCATCCTGATGGCTCTTTAACTCGTCGATCTGCTCCTGGGTAATCGGAAGTCCGAGCTCCATCTCAGTCTCTGCCAGCGCGATCCAGAGCTTTCTCCAGGTACGGAATTTTTTGTCCGGGGAAAAGATATACTGCATCTCTTCACTGGCGTAGCGCTCCGATAAAGGACTTACATAGCGGTCTGTATTCATACTTTTTCTCTCCTTATTACTTTTCAAAATTGCCCCGAATATCTTCGGCCGGCGGTGCGATGGGGTACTCACCTGTAAAACAGGCCGTACAATGTGCCATGCCTCCGATCATTTCACCTAAGCGTTCTGTCCGAAGATAAGCCAGTGAATCTGCTCCGATGACATCCCGTATCTCCTCGATGGTACGATTGTGGGCAATCAGCTGATCCTCTGCCGGTACATCTGTTCCGAAATAACAGGGATGAAGGAAAGGCGGTGAGCTGACCCGCATATGCACTTCACTCGCACCGGCATCGCGAAGCATTTTCACAATCCGATCGCTCGTGGTTCCGCGGACGATGGAATCATCGATCATGATAACCCGTTTTCCCTTCACTGCTTCCTTTAGGACATTCAGCTTGACCATAACACTGGATTCTCTGCTGCTCTGTCCCGGTTTGATAAAGGTACGGCCTACGTAGCTATTCTTCACAAAGGCAGTGCCGTAGGGAATGCCGGACTCGAGAGAATAACCAAGAGCCGCTGCATTGCCGGACTCCGGTACACCAACTACCAGATCCGCCTCCACCGGGCTGTCTATCGCCAGGAATCTTCCGGACTGGATTCTCGCCTGGTAGACACTGACCCCATCAAAATGGCTGTCCGGACGGGCAAAATAAATATATTCAAAGATGCATCTTGCCTCATCCTTCTTCGGGAGGCAATGACTCTTATCTGAAACGATACCGGCCTGCGGGGTAATGGTCACGATCTCGCCGGGCTCCACGTCGCGAACAAAGGTCGCTCCGATTGTATCCAGTGCACAGCTTTCACTCGCCAGGATATAGGCATTGTCACGCTTTCCGATGCAAAGGGGACGGAAGCCGTGGGGATCTCTTGCTCCGATAAGCTTTCTCGGCGACATGACAATCAGGGAATAGGCTCCTATGATCTTATCCATTGCCCGGGAGACTGCCTCTTCTACACTCGATGTATGAATTCGCTCTCTGGCGATATGGTAAGCGATAACCTCGGAATCGATTGTCGTCTGGAAGATCGCTCCGGTATATTCAAGCTCTCGTCTAAGCTCCGGTGCATTGACCAGATTGCCGTTATGTGCCAGTCCCAGGGTTCCTTTTACATAATTCAGTACCAGCGGCTGGGCATTTTCCCGGGTGCTGCTGCCTGCCGTCGAATAACGGGTATGACCGATCCCGATATCGCCCTTTAATGCTGCCAGCTGATCCGGGGTAAAGACCTCATTGACCAGTCCCATTCCCTTATGGCTCTTTACCAGCCCTTTGGGGCCGCTCGTGTCGCTGACCGCAATACCGCAGCTTTCCTGTCCTCTGTGCTGCAGGGCAAATAAGCCATAATATACGGTAGAGGCCACATCATTGCCGTCAAAATCGTAGATTCCAAAGACACCGCATTCCTCACGCAGCTTTTCATCTTCTTCATATTGCTCATGTATCTGTTCGTTGATCATAGGTACCTCCGTCTTTGCCAGACTGTCTCTCTTTTACAGCCAGGCGGCAAATTCCCTGCATTTTATACATTTCCATACTACTCAAAAAGTATAAACCATGATTTTTTGAATTGCAAGGGCGGATCAGATGGGGATTATTACTTATTCTTATGGATCAGGCCTGTCTTTTCTTATAATCAACCTTTCTACATCTGATGTCTGACGATCCGGTACTCGTCTCCGTATTGGAAATAGGGGCAGCCGTGAAAGCTTCCCTGAATAAATAATCGCATTTCGTCTTCGTCCAGATCCATTTCGCAGACATAGTAGCCATAGTCGTCATCGTAGACATAATTGCCGCACATCTCGCAGTTTGTGGCCTTTGCCTTCTTCTTTGTCATATACCTTTCTCCCTGCTTTCCCTAGTGCATCGTTTACAAAATAACTAGACGATTCGCCGGAACTTTTTCTCAATCTCCTGCTTCGTCATAGAGATGATGGTTGGCCGCCCATGGGGACAATTGTAAGGATTTTCCAGCGTCAGAAGTTCCTCGATAAGCTCCCTTGCCTCCGCCTCGGACAGTCTCTGATTTCCCTTGACTGCTGCCTTGCAGGACATCGTCGCAATCTTATCCAGAATCATCTCTGTATTTCTGCCATTTCCAAATTCCAGTTCGTCCAAAAGCTCCACAAAAAGTTCCTTTTCCGCCAGTCCATACAGGTTTGCCGGCACTGCGCTGATGGCATATTCTTTTCCGCCAAAGGGCTCTATCTGGAAACCTAGCTCCTGAAAGTACTTCTGGAATTCCTTCAGCTTTTCTGCTTCCTGCATATTCAGGGTCACGATCAGTGGCGGACTGACCATCTGGGATAGGATTTCCTTATCCTTCAGGCTCTTGACCGTTCGCTCATAAAGTACCTTTTCGTGGGCTGCATGCTGGTCGATCATATAGAATTTATCTTCAAATTGCACCAGCCAGTAAGTCTCAAATAACTGGCCGATGATGCGGATATCGGACTTGGTCTTCGGGTTCAGAAGGCGATGTTCAAAAAGATCCTGCTGCTCGTATACAGGCTCTGGTTCCCGAATCATATCCGGATGTGACTTCTTTTCTTCCTTTTTTTGGGGTTCTGGTTTTTCCGGCTCTGGTTTTTCCGGCTCTATCTTTTTGGATTCTACTTTTTCCGCCTGTTTTTTTTCCGCAAACTCTGCCTCCACCCGCTTTCGCATTTCTTCCATAAAATATGCAAGATTCTGTTCCCGGGCGGACGGCTTTTCTTCCGGCTTTTCTTCCTGTTTCTCTTCCGGTTTCACCACCGGTTTTTCCACATGCATTTCTGCAGGTTTTTCCACCGGTTTTTCTTCCAGCTTAATCTCCGGAATCAGCTCCCGCTCCATAAGCCCCTGCTGCACGGTCTTTTTCACCAGCTGGTACAGCTCTTCCTGATTCGAAAAACGCAGCTCCATCTTCGTCGGGTGAACATTCACATCCAGAAGTTCTCCCCGGATCGCAAAATGTAAAACAGTAAAGGGATATTTATGCTGCATCATAAAGGTTTTATAGCCTTCCTCGATGCCCTTGGCAATTAGACTGCTGCGGATGTATCTTCCATTGATAAAATAATTCTCAAAACCACGATTTCCCCTGGATATCACCGGCTTTCCGATGAAACCCGTGATCCGAACAGCACCCTGCTCGGCATCGATCGAAACCAGATTTGCCGCAATCTCACGGCCATAGATCTGGTAGATCACGTCCTTTAGGTTATGATTCCCGGAGGTATGAAGCTTCACCTGGCCGTTATTGATAAACTGGAAGGAAATATCCGGTCTGGAGAGAGCCAGTCTCTCCATCAGCTCGCTGATATAGCCGGCTTCTGTCACCGGAGATTTCAAAAACTTTCTTCTGGCCGGCGTATTGTAAAAAAGGCTTCTCACCAGAAATGTCGTTCCATCCGGAGCCGCCATATCTTCGATTTTCTTCTCTTCGCCGCCCTCGATGACGTAGCGTACACCAGCCTCAGCGTCCTTTGTCTTTGTAATCAGCTCCACCATCGCAACGGAGGCGATACTTGAAAGAGCTTCTCCGCGAAATCCGAGAGAAGCTACCGAAAACAGATCCTCCACTACCCGGATCTTACTGGTCGAATGGCGCAAAAAAGCGATGGAAACCTGTTCGCGCTCGATGCCGTTTCCATTGTCCGTCACGCGGATAAAGGAAGTTCCACCGTCCCGGATTTCCACTGTGACGGCAGTGGCGCCTGCATCGATGGAATTTTCCACCAGCTCCTTGACTACAGAGGAAGGGCGCTCGATCACTTCCCCCGCCGCGATCTGATCGATCGTTTTCTGATCCAGCAGTCTTATCTCGGCCATTTCCGTCACCACCTGTTCTTAATCTTATTTTGCAGCCGATAGATGGCATTGAGGGCATCCAGCGGTGTCATGTTTCCCAGATCCATATCACGAATCTCTGTGATGATGTCATCATCCTTAACTGTATCGAAGAGGGAGATCTGTTCCTCCTCCATGCCAAATTCTATAGGCAGAGCCTTTGGCTTCAGGGAAATATCCGCTTCGCTTAACTCCTCCACCAGCTCCTTTGCCCTGGAAATCACCGCGTCCGGTACACCGGCCAGCTTTGCCACCTGGATACCGTAGCTCTTATCCGCACCTCCCCGGATAATTTTCCGCAGGAAGACGATATCGTCGCCCTTTTCCTTGACAGCGATGCAATAGTTCTTGACCCCGGCAAGGGAGCCCTCCAGCTCCGTCAGCTCGTGGTAATGTGTCGCAAACAGGGTTTTCGCTCCCAGAATCTTCGGATTGCTGATATATTCAATGACCGACCAGGCGATGGCCAGACCATCAAAGGTACTTGTACCCCTGCCGATTTCGTCCAGAATCAGCAGGCTCTTCGATGTCGCATTTCGAAGAATGTTGGCAACCTCTGTCATTTCGACCATAAAGGTACTCTGTCCGGAGGCCAGATCATCGGAGGCTCCTACACGGGTAAAGATACGATCTACGATCCCGATCTTTGCATGATCTGCCGGGACGAAGCTTCCAATCTGCGCCATCAGTACAATGAGTGCTGTCTGCCGCATATAGGTGGATTTTCCGGCCATATTGGGACCGGTGATGATGGAAATCCGATTTTCTCCATTGTCCAGATGCGTATCATTAGGGATAAACATCCCATGTTCAATCATCTGCTCTACGACCGGATGACGTCCGCCCTTGATATCAATGAGTCCCTTTTCATTCATCTTCGGACGCACAAAATGATTGCGTTCCGCCACATAAGCCAGGGATCCAAAGACATCTAAAAGCGCAACCGCCTTCGCTGTCTTCTGAATCCGCAAAACCTCCGCTGCGATCTTGTCCCGCAGTCCGCAGAATAAGCCATATTCCAGCGCCGTCAGCTTCTCCTCGGCACCGAGAATCGTATCCTCCAGCTCTTTGAGTTCGGGCGTAATATAGCGCTCTGCGTTGGTCAGGGTCTGTTTGCGCATCCAGGTCTCAGGCACCAGATCCTTGTAGGAATTCGTAACCTCCAGATAATAACCGAATACTTTGTTGTATTTGATTTTCAGATTCTTAATGCCGGTTTTTTCGCGCTCCTCGGCCTCCAGCTTTGCAAGCCAGCTTTTTCCCTCGGTCTTTGCCTTTCGAAAGCGATCCACATCCTCGTGATATCCGTCCTTGATGATGTCTCCGTCCCGGATGGAGATGGGCGGATCCTCCTGAATCGCTTCCTCGATCAAGGCCTTGAGATCAGAAAGGGGATCTAAGGCTTCCCGAAGCTCGCAAAGCAAGGGAGAGGAAAATTCTTCCAATAACGTACAGATATGGGGAAGCATATCTAGAGAGCTACGAAATGCAATCATATCGCGCGGGTTGGCCGTCTGGTAGCTGATACGTCCGATCAGGCGCTCCAGATCATAGATGGGATTTAAGTATTCACGAATCTCTTCCCTGGTAATCACATGCTGATTCAGCTCTCCGATGGCCTCATGCCGCCTTTCAATCTCAGCCCGATCGATCAAGGGCTGTTCAACAAAGGAACGCAACATTCTGGCACCCATGGCCGTCTTTGTCTTATCGAGCACCCAAAGAAGCGAGCCCCGCTTTTGCTTTTCCCGTAAGGTCTCTGTCAGCTCCAGATTTCTCCGGCTGGAGCTGTCGATCAGCATATATTTCCCGATGGTATAGGTTTTAAGACTGGTCATATGGGTCAAGGGCTGCTTCTGGGTTTCGTAGAGATACTTAAGAAGCGCACCTGCCGCCAGCATGCCGCAGCCGGAGTCTGTAAGCCCAAGCCCCGCAAGACTTGCTATCTGAAAATGATCGAGCAAGGTCTTTTTGCATAATTCGTCATCAAAATACCAGGATTCCAGGGGATAAAGTGCGATATGCAGCCGATATTTCAAATCCTCCAGATCGATGCCGCTCATAGAAAAGGCTTCATTGCAAACGATTTCTGCCGGTGCAAATTTATGGATTTCATCCAAAAGCTTTCGCTCGGAATCCACCTCCGTCACCAGGTAATCTCCGGTCGTAACATCGGCTGTAGAAATTCCATAATGATCGGACAGATAAACAATGCACATCAGATAATTGTTTTTGGTTTCATCTGCTGCACTTAGATTGGTACCCGGTGTCACGATCCGCACTACATCCCGCGTCACCAGACCCTTGGCCTCCTTGGGATCCTCGATCTGCTCGCAGATGGCTACCTTATAGCCCTTAGAAACCAGGCGGTTTAAATATCCCTCTACAGCATGATAAGGAACGCCACACATCGGTGCGCGTTCCTCTAATCCACAACTTTTTCCTGTTAATGTCAGTTCCAGTTCTTTGGATGCAAGCTTCGCATCCTCAAAGAACATTTCATAAAAATCGCCCAGGCGATAGAATAAAATGCAGTCCTTATATTGCTCCTTTGTCTTCAGGTACTGCTGCATCATGGGTGTCATATCCGCCATGATATTTCCTCCTAGCTGTTGCTGGATACCGTTCCAGTTTCCCCATCTACCTCAACGACAGCTCCGCTCTTCAGGATCTCTGTCGCATGCGCTGCATTGACAATCACGGGGATATCCAGCGCCAGGCCTACAATCGCTGCATGAGAATTGCTTCCTCCCTGCTCTGCGATGACAGCTTTGGCACTTTTCAGCTCAGAAAGCATCTCGTTCGTAGTCTCCGGTACAACAATGATATCGCCGGCTGTATAATTTTTCTTCAGCTCCTCGGCATCCTTTGCTACGCAAAGAGGTCCGCAGGCCTTCTTCTCGTTAAATCCCTTTCCTTTTACCAGGATCTTTCCGGCTACCTGAACCTTGATCAGATTCGTAGTTCCGGTTACGCCAAGCGGAACACCCGCTGTCAGAACTGTCAGATCGCCTCTTGATACCAGACCTGCATTCTCTGCAGCTGCCACAGCGCTGTTAAACAGGGCATCCGCATCCTCCTCCTTCTGAAGAAGCAGGGGCTGTACACCCCAGTACAGGTTCAGCTGTCTGCATACATAATCATCCATACAGCAGCCGATGATCATGCAGCCCGGGTGATGCTTCGCTACCATACCTACGGTACGGCCGGACTTGGTGACCGTGATGATCGCTGCCGCATGCAGGTCTACCGCTGTAGTACAGGTTGCATGGGATACGGCATTGGTAATATCTGTACGATCCTCGATGCTTCGACGCTTAAAGCGCTCATCATAATCGATATCTGCCTCGGTACGAAGTGCAATCTTTACCATCGTTTTCAGTGCTTCCACCGGATACTGGCCGGAGGCTGTCTCACCGGAAAGCATGATAGCGCTGGTTCCCTGATAAATGGCATTTGCGACGTCGGAGGTCTCCGCACGGGTCGGGCGCGGATTTTTCATCATCGAATCCAGCATCTGTGTAGCGGTAATGATCGGTTTTCCGGTCTCGAAGGCCTTGCGGATCAGCTTCTTCTGAATGCTGGGCACTTCCTCTAAGGGAATCTCCACACCCATATCACCGCGGGCAATCATGACACCATCTGCCACACGCAGGATCTCGTCTACATTTTTGATACCCTGATCATTCTCTACCTTTGCAATGATCTTGATGAAGTTGCAGCCATTCTCCTCCAGAATCCGACGGATATCCAGGATATCCTCTGCTGTTCTGGTAAAGGAAGCAGCGATGTAATCAAAGCCTTCTTTTACTGCGAAGAGGATGTCTTCCTTATCCTTCTTGCTGATAAATGGCATCTTCAGCTCTACGCCCGGTACGTTGATGCCCTTTTTATTGGAGATCGTTCCACCGTTTAATACCGTACAAATGATCTCTTTTTCTGTCAGTTCCTTGACCTCCAGGCCGATGAGACCGTCATCAATCAGGATCGAGTCTCCCGGCTGTACGTCCTTTACCAGGTTTTTATAGGTAATGGAAACCATTCCCTCGTTACCCGGTACATCCTCTGTGGTCAGGACAAAGGTCTGACCCTTTTTCAGTTCTACCTTACCTTTTTCAAACTCTCCGGTCCGGATCTCCGGTCCCTTTGTATCCAGAAGAAGGGCTACGGGAAGTCCCAGTTCCTCACGTACCTTCTTAACCCGCTCCAGCTTTCCTCTCTGCTCCTCATGAGTTCCATGAGAGAAATTCAGTCTCGCTACATTCATACCTGCCAGCATCAGTTCGCGAATCACTTCTTCGGATTCGGAGGCAGGTCCAAGAGTACAGATAATTTTCGTTTTTCTCATTTTAGTTGTCATTTTCTTCTCACTCCAACATTTCTTTTTTCTTCTTTTGAATTTACCCGCCCATTATAACACCCAAAAAGAAGGAACGTCAAGAAAGGGTGCGTAAAATTATCTGCCTGCTTTTGTAAAAATGGAATAGTCGGAAATTCCATTCTTGTATTCGCCTTCCACGCTTGCCTCCTCATTTTTCAGATAAGCTCCATTTTCGTCAAGAAGCCTTACCTGCACCATGTTTTCCTGATTTTTTCCACGTAAATCGGCATCCGGAATCATAAAAACTGCCACTCCGTCCTGCAAAGGCTCCGTATAAAACTTCGTTCCGTTTAGCTGCAGCGATACCTTTGTCGCCTCCTCTGCTGTGACTTTTACCTGAATTTCCGTCACTCCATCTATGCTTTCTGTATCGATATCTGTAATTGTCACCTCATCCGAGGTCACATAGTATCCAAGGGATTTTCGAAGGCTCTCCACACTTTCGAATTGTTCATCGAGCCAGGAAAGCCGCAGTTCTATAAATTCCCGCAGCCTTTCCACGCCTTCATCAAATTCCTGCCCTCCATAGGTTCCCATGCTGCCCTCCCAGAGCCGGTCATTTGCCAGCGCTGCCGGGCGCAAATCATAGACATACTGATCCAGAAGTCCGCCCTCCGCCAGCAGATCTTCTAAATAAGCTTCGCGGATCTCCAGGTACTTTTCCCTCGCCAGCATCAGGAAATAGGGATCGCGGATCAGATAACGGTTCCACTGAACCGTCTGGTAGTAGGTCTCATGTGCAAAATAGTCGCTTGTCGTCTGCCAGTCATCCGGCACCCAGGTCTCGATTTGCGCCATGCTGTTGCCCCAGGCCCAGTCGTAATCCCACTGGGGGCCTGCCACCCAGCGTTCGTCCACATCCTTATAGAGAAAAAGGCTGTGCTTCATGCTGTCCCAATTCATCGTGATCTCTGCCGTCAGGAAGTTTATAATCAGGGAATCCATGTCCGCCATCTCTGAATAATGCATGCCCTCATAGGCATCCGAAGAAAAGTCCGTCTCCTGATAGGTCACATTCTTCCGCTCATAGTCGCTTTCCTCTTCCTCATTGCTTCCCTTATTCGCCACCTTATAATGGATGCTGTCCTTATGGTAGGTGAAATCTGTATCATGCAATGCGTATTCGAGACACTGCAGGCTCTCCTGCGTATATGAATTCAGGCTTTCAAAGCTTTCTCCGTTTTCCGGTGAAACAAAGTAAAACGGTTCCCCGTAATTTGTCGTGAGAGAACGGCTTATCTCCTTGTCATCGAGCTCCACCAATATGCCTCCGGTGGCCGCAGGAAGCTTTTCATAATCCACAAAGCTATGCATGTCAAAATCCGACTGCACCTCTTCCTTTCTTACCTCATTCCAGCCGTCTATCTTATCCGAATGAAAAGTTCCTGTATCCAGCCAGGAAAGATCCTCGCAGAGTTCCTCCTCCAGCGTCTCTGCAAACACCTCCTCATATTCCTCGGAAATCTGTTCTTCGAGAAGAAGCTGCTCCGCCATCTTCTTTCCGGCTTTTTTGGCCGTCTCCTCCCAGTCATAGATGTCAACCCGGTTTTCTCCTACGCGCACCTGCTCGCAAAGCTGGTAGACGCCCTGATATTCTCCATTGTATACAAGCGACACCTGTCTCGAGTCTATCGTTGTTTCCGCTCCCATGGCTGCCACCATCCCGTAGACCAGCTGATTTCGAAGCAGGGTGGAATCGATGGCATTGGCGATCAAGGTCCAGTGCTTCTGTTTTCCCATCCCGAGCAAATCTGTCTTTTTCGAGAGCTTTAATTTAAAAGGTTTTTTTCGAAGACTTCCCGTACTATTTCCCCGCACATGCAGGGTCACCTCGCCGTCGTAGGTTTGATCTCTTGTATAGGAGCTTCCTCTGAGAGTCATGGATGCGGATACCGTATCCTCCTTCGTCATATCTTCGTAGGCGGTATCACAGGTAACGTAGATTACGGGAAGCACGCTCAGGTATCTGGAATCCCTAAATACCGTTCCATCCTCCAGGGTCACCTCCACCTGGATGAAATTCTCTACATCCTCAGACTGCGGGATATAGCCTTTTAGACGGGAGCTCTTCTGGACTTCCTCTTCTCCCACATACCAGATGCAGCTTTCCACCGGCTTTCCAAGAAGGTGGCTCGCATCCAGTCTCATCTCTCTTCCGATTTCCGCATAGGAATCCTGAATCTTTACCGAGGCAGCTTCCTGCCCCGGGTATCTATAAATGCCCAGAAGAAAGACCAGGGAAGCCACAAACATTCCCAGCAAAATTGCATAGATTCTGTATTTTGATCCCTTTTTGTTTCTTTTTTGCTTCATGTTTTTATATTCCCACAAACCACGTATAGGCAGATACCGCATTGCTGTAATCTCCTTCCGTAGTTCCCTCCGGATTTATCAGATAGCTGCCATCATCCTGCACTAGCCTTGCCTGTATCACATTTCGTTCTCCGCTGCCCCGCAAGTCTTCCGCAGCAATCTCAAAAACCGCCTTGCCGTTTTTCAATTTTTCTGTATAAAAACAGGTTCCATTGACCTGCAAGGAAACTGCACTGCATTCTGGCTCCTCGGTTCGAACCGATACCGTCACCTTTCCTGTTACACTATCCTGGCTGGGCTTTTCGATTTTAAGCCGGTCGGATGTCACATAATAGCCAAGCGATTTTCGAAGGGTTTCCACGGATACAAATTGCCGATCCATCCATGCAAGCCGCTCCTCCATAAACCGTTTCAGTTCAGCGACTCCCTCTTCAAAGGTCTGGCCTTCGAAGGTTCCCATGCTTCCGCCCCAGCGTGCATCATTTGCCCTGGCTGCCGGAAGCAGTATTTCTGCATATTGGTCAATGTAGCCGCCGTCTTTTACATATTCTTCCAATATCGTATCCCGGATTTCCTGATACTTTTCCTGAGCAAGAACCAGAAAATAGGGATCCCGAACCAGATACCGGTTCCATTGCACGGTTTGGTAATAGGTCTCATTGGCATAATAATCGCTCGTCGTCTGCCATTCATCTGTATACCAGGTATTTAAGGTATACATGCTGTTTCCCCAGCCCCAATCGTAATCCCAGGCCGGTTCCAGGTACCAGAGTCCTTCCAGATCCTTATAAAAATAGACACTGTTCTTCATCGCATCCCAATTCATCGTGAATTCACATAAAAGGAAGTTATCGATCAAGGAATCCAGATCCATCTGTTCACTGTAATGACTCCCGTCTCGTTCCGGATCGGAATATGCCAGCTCCTCGTAAATCACACCTTCTCTGGCGAAGTGATTGCCATAATTGCACTCCCCTTCTTCTTTCACCTGATAATGGGGCTCCTCGTCCCGGTAGGTAAAATCTGTACTGTGAAAGGTATATTCCAGAGTCTGAACACTTGTTCGGATGGATTCATATAGTTTTTCACAAGTAGAAGCGGATACCGGATCTGCAAATTCGATGGGCATGTGGTAGGCACTTTCCAAGGAACTTTCCGTATTTCTGCTGTCGATATTCAAAAGGACACCTCCGGTAGGCTCCGGAATTTCGGACAGATCCAGATAATCCTCTAAAGAAAACTGTGTGGGATAGGCGGTTCCATAGCTTTGATTCCAATCGTCCAGTCCCTTGGATACAAATATTCCCGTATCGATCCAGGATAAATCGGAGAAGAGCTCATTCTTCAGTACCTTTTCAAAGCCATCACGATAAAGGCTTTTATCCTTTTCCTCTATATTCAGGCTGTCAGCGATAGCTTTTGCCGCTTCGTCTGCCAGGGCTTCCCAGTCGTATACCTCAATCCGATTATCTGCGATCCGAATCTGTTCACATAATTGATAAACTCCACAGTAGCTTCCATTATAAATCAAGGTAACCTGTCTCGAATCCATATAGCAGTCTGCACCCAAATCCGCAGAGAGCTGATAGGCCAACTGGTTTCGCATCAAGGACGCATCGATGGCATTCGCAAGCAGCACCCAGTGCCGGTTTTTTTTCATGCCCAGCAGCTCTCTCTTTTCAGAAAGCTGCAACTTAAACGGCCTTTTGTCAAGCTCTGCCGTACTATTTCCACGCAGATGAATCGTACCGCTTCCCTCATAAAGCTCCCCGGGCAGATATGTTTCTCCTGTAAGCCGAATCTCTGCCGGACTCTCCGTTTCTTTTTCAATTTCATCGTAAGCGGTCTCACAGGTAAGATAGAGCACCGGAAGGGCACTGTAATAGCGAAAATCCTCATAAACGGAGCCATCCTTCAGCCTCACCTGAACCCGAATCATCTTCTCCTCATCCTCGTCCGATGGCAGATAGCTGCATAGCCTGCTCTCCCTTAACACCTCTTTGTCGTCTGCATACCAGACACAGGACTCTACATCGCGATTGTGAATATGAACGGCATCCAAGG
>CAVHYN010000036.1:0-3909 GCA_963640245.1 Bulleidia sp. | reverse complement strand
TATTCGATATCAAAGCGAAACATATTCGAAAAGACGATGACCATGACCAGCATGACGCCTAAGGGATTCAGAATACTCCAGAGGTATCCCAGAAAGCTTCTTCTATACTTGAGCTTCAGATCTTTGGTGACCAGTTCCCATACCAGATCCCTATATCTTATAATCTCTTTTATTACTTCTATCATCTTATATCCTCATACATCTATTTCTTCCTCACCCTCACCGCCACAGCCCCAATCGGCAGCATCCGATAATCCGTCTTTCGCAGTAAGGTGATACTTTTCTTCTTTACAGCCTCATAAATCTCCGGATATTTCTCCTTCAGTTCCCTGTCCCAGGCCTTGCATTCCTTCCTCGTTCCCTTCTTCAGTCCCATGCTGATATAGATCAGGAATTGCATCTCGACGATGAGGCTGATGCTTCGCTCGAGGTAGGCGCGTTTTCCGGGTGCCATCGTTTTCTTTGCCCGGTCGTAGGCTTCGAGAAGATGGGCGAGCACCAGGCGGTGCTGGCAGATGTTTCGCTGCATGCTTTTTAGCTGCATGCTCTGGCCGGAGCGACCCAGGCGGTATAGGTAGACCTTCGCCTTATGGTAGTAGACCGTCTCGACGTAGGGGATCGGATAAAAGACCAGTTCGCTGTCTACGTAGAAGCAGTGCTCATCGAGCGTGATCTCATGTTTTTGCAGGATCTCTGTCCGGATCGTAAAGGAATGGAGCTTGATGGGTTCCTTGATCTCCCCGCTGTCCAGGCGGACGGCATGGCCGTAATGCGCTTCGTTCGAGGTCGCTGCCCAGGCCTTTAAGAGGCGATAGGTTGCGTCCTCGACGCATTGAAAATCCGTAGCGATGATATCCTCATCCCTGGTTTTCAAAACCTGGATATAAGCTTTCAGCTCCTCTGTATTCAGCCAGTCGTCACCGTCTACGACCTTAAAGTACTTGCCCTTTGCCTCGCGGATGCCGGTATTGATCGCGGATCCGTGGCCGCCATTTTCTTTCGTAATCAGGCGGTAGGTATCCGGGCAGGCGGCCTCATAGGAGGCTGCGATCTCGGCAGTTCGATCCTGCGAGCCGTCATTGATGATCAAAACCTCGATGTCAGGCAGGATTTCCTCTACCCTGACGGAATCCAGGCAGCGCTCGAGATAACGCTCGACATTATAGGCGGGTACGACGATGGTCAGTGTCTTCATAGGTTACTTCCTTTATTACTTGCGCAGGGCTTTCCGATAGAGGAGACCCCGTAGCTTACTCGGAGCCAGAGTCATCCCTGCGGTCAATATCACAGCTTTCAGGTACTCTCCTGCATTTAAAAGCCCTAGGCTTTTCTGCTGCCTTCGAAGCTTCAGATATCTTCCGCAGTAGGCGAGGCCGCCCCGTCTTCCGTAGAAGCTCTTCTCGGTTCTCGCTCGTACCAGGACGGTATCCAGGTTTGCGAAGGTTTCGCCCCTCGCCAGCATCCTTGTCCAGAGGTCGTAGTCCTCGAGCCCCGGGAAATGCCGGTAGCTTCCGGCTGCCTCCACAGCACTTTTCCGAAACATGACGGTCATATGGTTGACCGGATTCCGGTAGCGGCTGTAGGCGCGGAGCTCCTCCCAGGTGATAGGCATATGCTTGACCCTTCGATAGGCCGGATCTGCCGGATCAAATTCCTCGATGAGGCCGCCTAGGACTGCGACCTCCGGATGGTTTTCCAGATATTGGAGCTGAAGCTCAAAGCGCTCCGGCACGGCGATATCATCGCTGTCCATCCTGGCTACCAGGTCTTCGCTGCAGGCCTTTAAGCCCTCTCTAAGGGCACGGCCGAGCAGGATATTTTCCGGCAGACGGACAACTTTTCGGCGGATCGTATCCGCTTTTTCTTCGAAGGACTTTACGACAGCTTCGAGGGCTTCCGGAAGAGCTCCGTCCTCGACGAGGACGATTTCGTCCGGCTTAAGGGTCTGCGCTTCTAGGCTTTTCAGCGCCTCTGTAAGATAAGCAGGCTTTTCTTTTTCGTAGACCGACATCAGTACTGAGAATCCCATCCTAGTCCTCCCTGTCTTCTGTCTTTAAGGCAGTCTGCTGGTCGGCATCGACGCCCTCCGTATTCTCCTTGACGAAGAGGATCTTGAAGGTCAGAAGCAGGATCCGAAGGTCGAGCCAGATGCTGTAGTTCTCGATATAGGTCAGATCAAGCTTCAGCTTGTCGTAGGGTGTCGTATTATATTTTCCATAAACCTGGGCATAGCCGGTGAGACCGGCCTTGACCTTCAGGCGGAAATCGAACTCCGGAATTTCCTTCTGGTATTCGTCCGCGATAATCTTCCGCTCCGGGCGGGGACCCACGATGGACATATCGCCTTTCAGGATATTGAAGATCTGCGGCAATTCATCGAAATGGATATTCCGAATCACGCGGCCTACCGGTGTAATCCGGCTGTCTCCCTTTGCCGCGAGGCGGGCTCCCTGCTTTTCGGAATCGAGATACATACTCCGAAACTTATACATCCGGAACTCTTTTCCGTCTCTCGTCAGACGATCCTGGGCATAAAGCACCGGGCCGCCGTCACAAAGCTTGATGGCGATGGCGATCACCAGCATAAAGGGTGAAGCCACGATAAGTCCCAATGTCGCCAGAATGATATCCATCGTCCTCTTAAAGAATCTCTGATCGATCGACAGCCCATAATTTCTCGAAAGAAGCAGGGGCGTATCGAAGAGATGGATATCATCCGCTCCGCGAAAGAGGATATCGGAGATCTTCGGCGTCACGTAGGTACGAATCGCATGGCGGTAGCAATGCTTTTCGATCGTATTGCGCTCCTGCGCCGGCAGGTCTGCCAGGACGACGGCGGAATACTTATCGATCTCCGCATAGAGATCCGCATCCTTCGTATAGCAGCTGATCGAGCCGCAGATATCATACTTATCACTGCGGGCGTTGATCTTCTCGATGAGATCCCGCGGCGAGTACTCCCCGTAGATGACCAGCATCTGCCGCGGCGGATACATCCTCGCGTAAGCCTTTCGCACCAGGTAGGTCCATGGCACGATAAAGATGATCTCCGCTGCTGCGGCCCAGAGCAGAGGAACCGGCGAGAGATAATCGTTGGCTGCCAAGCAGATCTCGAAATAAGCTGCCACCGTGCCGCAGAATATCGCCAATACATGGGACAGGATGATATCCTGAATCCGCCTGTAGCCGATCTTGTAGCCATCGAAGGTATTCGTAAAGAAAAACAGGATCAGCACATAAAAGCCGACGATCGCCCAGTTTCCCCTGCGGAAATATTGCCTCTCCAGGATGGGCATATATTCCAGATACCAGACAAAAGCGAAGGCAGCGGCCTCCACGACAATGGTGGTTAGATTTGCAAAAAAGTTCAATAAATGCTTATAAAGCTCTCTTTTTCTATACATAGCTTGTTTTACGATAGCACAGTTTTTTTTGATTGTAAATAGGTTTGCGGCTTAAATTGCTTCCAAAAGCCACCCGCAGATCTCCTTCGCCTTCTCTATCTGCTCTTCCTTAAGCTTCTTCCCTGCCTCCTCAAGATCCAGATCCGCAAAGTCATACCGCTTCCCCATGAGCAGCTTTTCCAGCTTTGCCGGGAATTCTACGTCCAGCATATCGGAGTATATCTTGATTTCTTCGATATGCATATTTTTCAGGCGCAGCCAGACCTCGACCTCGCCCCAGTCGAAGCGTTTGCTGTAGGAGGTCTCGCACTCGGGGGACTTGCCGAACTTCCAGTCCCAGGAGGAATAGAGATCGTAGGTTTCCTTTACCTCGTCGTTATCTAAGATGGACGGATCAAGCTCTGCGAAATCTCCGTAGGCCTCGACGAAGCTTTCCTTCAGGGCTGCGCGCAGGGCATCTGTAGTGATATCCGGATTCAGAGCCTTCAGGTTGCAGACGCGGGAC
>CAVHYN010000035.1:0-42014 GCA_963640245.1 Bulleidia sp. | reverse complement strand
ATAAAATGCATCTGCTACCCCTAATAAAGATACCATATGACGATACATCTCTGTTTTTAAAAACACATAGCTGAATTTGAAAAATGTAAATACAGCTTCATTTATCGTTAATGATTGTGTTGTGTATAAGATTGCAATTATAATAGACCACACACAATTTACCAATAAAATAGCTGATATTATTCTGCCTATTTTGGAAGACTCCGCGTTAAATATACTACCTAGTGAATATTTAAAAAAAATCAAACTCAGGAAAAAGGAAAATGAATAACATAAAATAGGATATATAACCATCGATATTATTGGATTTACTATAAAAGTATCTTCGATTGGTATCCTAGTATTTACATACCAATATAAAATAGCCAAACCTAGGCACAGTATATTTAATTTTATTTTAGTACTAGTATATTTCAATTCTTTTCCCCTACCAAGAAACTCCACAATTTTTTGTAATATCCTCTGTGGCTCGTAATTCCCAACTGCTTGCTCCTCTTGAGACTGTACATGATGCATAAGCACCTAACCACCATTCCATGTCGTTTCCCGTATCTATCCAATGGTCACAACCGGAATACGAGAAACTGTTGGAAGTGGGATTTACTGTCCAAATATGTCCTTTCCCAACATCTGACTGGCATGTGAACTTTACAAGTCTGTTAGAAAGTGTAAAAGTAGAATCTAATAGTTGAAACTTACCATTAACACCAGTAAGTTTATATTTTTTTCCCATTTGTGTATATTTAACCGATAGTTCTATTCTGGCCGTTACAGACCCATCAGTGACAATTACACAAGGCGATATCTCCGAAGTCTCATTTGGAATATATATATCCACAGTCTTGGAGACTGTATATTCATTATCAATTTGACTTATTACAGTTTCTTCCTTAACTAATCCTTCGCAGATTTCTCCAGTTTTACTGTCTATAAGGTACATTGTCTCTTCAGTATTACTCTCTTGTGATGCCGAAACAGTCATACTACTACCGAATATCAACACGATAGCTAAACCTAAAGCTGTACTTCTTCTCAATTTTAACATAGTATACACTCCTTTCTGAATATATAATAACTACATAATTTTACTATATATTAGTTATTTATAATTGTCAATCATTATATTAATTTATTATTATCTATCTGTATTTTAATATATTTCATTTAATTTTTCAGTATATTGAATTGATTATAACTTAGTTGTCTTCTTCATATTTTGCACCACCTGGACATATTCAAGACTTGCACCCATTAGAACGCGCCCATGGCGCGCATCCTTGCGGAGCGTTTTTTAATTCATAGGACGCACTTCCCTATGAATTAAAAAAGGCTTCCGGGAATTCCCCAGAAGCCTTAATTTACTGATAAAATTGTGATTACTCTACGATAGTAGCAACACGTCCTGATCCAACAGTACGGCCACCCTCACGGATAGCGAATGTAAGACCCTGCTCCATAGCGATCGGATGGATCAGCTCGATGGTCATCTCTACGTTGTCACCAGGCATGCACATCTCTGTACCAGCCGGCAGGTTGCAAACGCCAGTAACGTCAGTTGTACGGAAGTAGAACTGCGGTCTGTAGTTGTTGAAGAACGGTGTATGACGGCCACCCTCGTCCTTTGTCAGAACGTAAACCTGAGCGGTGAACTTTGTATGGCAGGTGATGGTACCCGGCTTAACGATAACCTGACCTCTTTCGATCTCGGTTCTCTGAACACCACGAAGCAGAGCTCCGATGTTGTCACCAGCCTGAGCCTCGTCAAGCAGCTTACGGAACATCTCGATACCGGTTACAACGGTCTTACGAGTCTCTTCCTTAATACCAACGATCTCAACTTCCTCATTCAGATGCAGAACACCACGCTCAACACGGCCGGTAGCAACGGTACCACGACCTGTGATGGTGAATACGTCCTCGACCGGCATCAGGAACGGCTGGTCAGTTGCACGCTGCGGATCCGGAATCCAGCTGTCTACTGCATCCATCAGCTCCATGATCTTGTCGCCCCACTCGCTGTTCGGATCCTCAAGAGCCTTCAGAGCGGAACCCTGAATGATCGGAGTGTCATCTCCCGGGAACTCATACTCGTTCAGCAGCTCACGGATCTCCATGTCTACCAGCTCAAGCAGCTCCTCATCGTCTACCATGTCGCACTTATTCATGAATACTACGATGTAGGGAACGCCTACCTGACGGGACAGAAGGATGTGCTCCTTAGTCTGAGCCATAACACCATCGGTAGCTGCTACTACCAGGATAGCGCCGTCCATCTGAGCTGCACCAGTGATCATGTTCTTTACATAGTCAGCATGACCCGGGCAGTCAACGTGTGCATAGTGTCTCTTCTCTGTCTCATACTCAACGTGTGCGGTAGAGATGGTGATACCACGCTCTCTCTCTTCCGGAGCCTTGTCGATGTTCTCGAAATCTGTAGCTGTGTTACCAGCAACGCGAGCTGCCAGAACCTTTGTGATAGCTGCAGTCAGAGTAGTTTTACCATGGTCTACGTGACCGATGGTACCGATATTACAATGGGGTTTTGTTCTGTCGAATTTAGCCTTTGCCATTTTAAATTTTCCTCCTTGATTCATTTACCCGTCGGGTAAAGGTTGATTTTTCTTGTTTCGATATAAAACTCGGCTACAAATGATTATATTTCATGGAGCCTTATTTTTCAAGCAAAATTTAGGAATTTTGCTGATTTCTTATGATTATTTCTTAGCAGCGAGTACTTTCTCCTGGATGTTCTTCGGTACCTGCTCGTACTTCTCGAAGAACATGGAGTAGTTACCACGGCCCTGAGTCTTGGAACGCAGGTCTGTGGAGTAACCGAACATCTCTGCAAGCGGTACATAACCACGGATCATCTTACCGCCGCCGATATCATCCATACCCTCGATACGTCCACGACGGCTGTTGATATCACCGATAACATCGCCCATGTACTCCTCCGGAGTCGTAACCTCGACCTTCATGATCGGCTCAAGCAGTACCGGATTACCCTTCTGCATTGCCTCTTTGAAAGCCATGGAACCAGCGATATGGAAAGCCATCTCACTGGAGTCGACCTCATGGTAAGATCCATCGTATACGACTGCATGAACACCGAGTACCGGGAAGCCTCCCAGGATACCGGACTGTGCAGCCTCTTCGATACCTTCGCCGACTGCCGGGATGTACTCCTTCGGAATCGCACCACCAACAACCTGAGACTCGAACTTGAACAGCTCTTCTCCGTTGGCATCCATCGGCTCGAAGCGAACCTTACAATGTCCGTACTGTCCACGTCCACCGGACTGCTTTGCATACTTGCTGTCTACGTCAACAGCCTTGGTGAAGGTCTCCTTATAAGCTACCTGCGGTGCGCCTACGTTAGCCTCTACCTTGAACTCACGCAGCAGACGGTCTACGATGATTTCCAGATGCAGCTCGCCCATTCCGGCGATGATAGTCTGACCTGTCTCCTGATCGGTATGTGCACGGAAGGTCGGATCCTCCTCTGCCAGCTTTGCAAGTGCCTCGCCCATCTTGCCCTGACCAGCCTTGGTCTTCGGCTCGATAGCCAGCTCGATAACCGGCTCCGGGAACTCCATGGACTCCAGGATTACCGGATGCTGCTCGTCACAGATGGTATCACCGGTAGTGGTGAACTTAAATCCAACTGCTGCTGCGATATCACCGGAATATACCTTGTCCAGCTCTGCTCTCTTGTTTGCATGCATCTGAAGAATACGTCCTACACGCTCCTTCTTCTGCTTTGTAGAGTTATATACATAAGAACCGGAATTCATGGTTCCTGAGTATACACGGAAGAATGCAAGCTTTCCTACGAACGGGTCAGCCATGATCTTGAATGCCAGTGCAGAGAACGGCTCCTCGTCGGAAGAGTGACGCTCTACTTCGTTGCCATCCATATCGGTTCCCTTGATAGACGGGATGTCTGTCGGAGCCGGCATGTACTCGATAATAGCGTCCAGAAGCTTCTGAACACCTTTATTTCTATATGCGGTACCGCAGCAAACCGGAACAGCTGTACACTCGCAGGTAGCCTTACGCAGAACCTTCTTCAGATCCTCAACCGCGATGGATGCTCCCTCGTCCTCAAGGTACTGCATCATCAGGTCATCATCCAGCTCGCAGATCTTCTCGATCAGCTCCTGGTGATAAAGCTCTGCTTCGTCCTTCATGTCCTCCGGAATCTCTGTGATGGAGATGTCCTCACCCTTCTCATCATTGTAGATGTAGGCCTGCATCTCGAACAGGTCGATGATTCCCTTGAACTCGTCTTCCTTACCAATCGGAAGCTGCAGACAGATGGCATTCTTGCCAAGTCTGGTCTTAATCATATCTACTGCATTGTAGAAGTCCGCTCCCAGGATATCCATCTTGTTGATGAATGCCATACGGGGAACGTTGTAGGTATCAGCCTGACGCCATACGTTCTCAGACTGCGGCTCTACACCACCCTTTGCACAGAAGACGCCGACAGCGCCGTCCAGTACACGAAGGGAACGCTCTACCTCAACCGTAAAGTCTACGTGACCCGGGGTATCAATGATATTGATACGGTTCTCTAACGCACCCGGCTTCGGCTTGCAGTGCTCCTGCAGCGTCCAGTGACAGGTTGTAGCAGCGGAAGTGATGGTGATACCACGCTCCTGCTCCTGCTCCATCCAGTCCATGGTAGCAGTACCTTCATGAGTATCACCGATCTTATAGTTTACACCAGTGTAATACAGGATACGCTCAGTCAGTGTGGTCTTACCAGCATCGATATGAGCCATGATTCCGATATTTCTGGTTCTCTCCAATGGATATTCTCTTCCAGCCACGGGATATTCCTCCTCAAATAATTAGAAACGATAGTGAGCAAACGCCTTGTTTGCCTCTGCCATCTTGTGCATGTCTTCTTTTCTCTTCACAGATGCACCGGTGTTGTTTGCTGCATCCATGATCTCATTTGCCAGACGCTCTTCCATGGTCTTCTCACCGCGCTTACGGGAGAACATGGTCAGCCAACGCAGAGCCAGAGCCTGACGACGATCTGCGCGAACCTCGATCGGAACCTGATAGGTTGCTCCACCGACACGTCTTGCCTTTACCTCCAGAAGCGGCATGATGTTGTTCATAGCCTCTTCGAATACTTCCAGAGCCGGCTTTTCGGTCTTAGCTTCTACTTTTTCAAATGCTCCATAAACGATCTTCTGAGCCACACCCTTCTTACCATCCAGCATGATGTTGTTGATAAGCTTGGTGACTACCTTGTTGTTGTACAGCGGATCCGCTAATACATCTCTTTTCTGAGTATGTCCTTTACGTGCCACAATACTTCCCTCCTTAATACATGCTCACCGAATCATCGATTCGGTAAGATTCACTCTTAATTCTCAGGTACTCACATGTGTCTTTCTACTTGTGTCGTGCACGGCAAATCTATATACGACCCGCAGCCTAAGGGACGATATTTCATTCCGGCAATTTAGACTTTTGTCTAACCAACGAATAGTTCTGTTGACTGTGAGCACTGGCTGTGCGCACTTGGCGAGGTGTTCTCGAGCCTAGTGCAAACGCCCATCCGGACACTTAGCGAGGTATTTTCGAGCTTAGTGACCGCGATGTTTCCTTATTACTCACAGTGTGAAACCTGTACTAGTTACAAAACCAAACGACTGAACTTATTTCTTTGCGTCTTTCGGTCTCTTGGCACCGTACTTGGAACGTGCCTGTCTTCTCTTTGCAACTCCTGCTGTATCCAGGGTACCACGGATGATGTGATATCTGGTACCGGGCAGGTCCTTTACTCTACCGCCACGGATCATAACCACGCTATGCTCCTGAAGGTTGTGTCCTTCTCCGGGGATGTAGCTGGTTACCTCGATACCGTTGGAAAGACGTACTCTGGCGATCTTACGAAGAGCTGAGTTCGGCTTTTTCGGGGTAGCAGTCTTTACTGCAGTACAAACGCCGCGCTTCTGCGGTGCGGATGTATCGGTTGCTTTCTTCTTCAGAGAGTTAAATCCTTTCTGAAGGGCGGGAGCGGTAGACTTCTTTACAGTGGTCTGACGTCCCTTTCTGACTAACTGGTTGAATGTTGGCATTCCTTTCACCTCCTGTGATGAGTGGCAGGCAATGTTGCCGGCCCTGTCAGGCTGCTGTGTCGGTAATTCGACTGTTTCAATGCGCAAAAAAGCAATATGCGTTTCGCGCATACTAGACAAGTATAATAAGAAAAAAGCCCTGTGTCAAGGGCTTTTTCTGTAAAAAAACGGGTAGTTTTCGGGGCATTTTCGGGCATTTTTCAGAATTCGTAGTATTTTCCGATCTCGTCACCAAAAATCGGAACAGGCAGGCCGTCGGCCGCTGTCTGGCAGAGACGTTCTGTATTTTTCCACCATCCCTCCGCATCCTTTTCCGGACGAGGCAAATGCATCGCCAGTACCTTTTTCAGCGTCAGATACCGGCTTATCAGGCGTCTGGACGAGGGCAGACCCAGCAGGGGAAAGGGTCCAATCAGCCAGTCGATTTCTTTCTCCCAGGCGGCTGCTTTCTCATACATCATCCTTGTCGGTTTTGCATCCCCCGGCAGCATCAGGTGCATTCCGCCTGCTTCGAGAAGGCAGACCAGGTTCTGGATATCCGCGAACTGGTCACCCATATGGGTGCTGTTGAACAGGGTCAGACGCATATCAGACAGATCCACTACCCGATATTTTTGTTCAGAAGCAGGTACCGCTGTCAGCCTTCCTGCCTCCGGTTCTTTCTCCCGAAGCTGCCGTATCACTTCCTCCGTGGAAATGATACGTAACCTTGGATTGTATCTTAAAGCTTCCAGCGCATCCTCTAACCTAAAATGATCCGGGTGCTCATGGGTAAAAACCAGGGTTTCTACGCATCCTGCTGCGATCTCGCCAAACAGACGCTGCCGCACCTGATCCGGTGTATCCGAATAGAGTCCCTTGGGATCCCGGGCGAATGCATCGAAGCCGATGCCATGCTTTCCTTCTATATATAGAACAACACCTGCATTGGCGGTATGCCAGGCAGTTATCTTTGGTGTCATAAGCCATCAATCCTCTTTTGCCCAGCCGTAAGCGTATTTCTCTGCCTTCTTCCAGCCCTTCAGCTTCTTCTCGCGCTCAGCCACGCTAATCTTCGGTTCAAAGGTTGCATCAATAGCCCAGTTTTTCCGCACTTCTTCCTTATTTTCCCAGTATCCGACGGCCAGTCCCGCCAGGTAGGCTGCTCCCATGGCCGTGGTCTCCACGCAGCCCGGGCGCTCCACCGGTGCATCTATGATATCTGCCTGGGTCTGCATGAGAAAATTATTGGCGCTGGCGCCGCCGTCTACCTTCAACGCAGACAGATGGATTCCTGAATCGGCCTCCATGGCCACCAGAACATCGTTGACCTGATAGGCGAGGGATTCCAGGGTTGCCCGGATGATGTGGTACTTATTGACACCGCGGGTGATGCCCACGATAGTACCTCTGGCATATTGATCCCAGTAAGGTGCGCCTAATCCTGTGAAGGCAGGTACTACATAGCAGCCGTTGGTATCCGGCACCTTCTGCGCCATGTACTCCGAGTCCGGCGCAGAGTCAATGAGATGCAGTTCATCCCGCAGCCACTGAATCGCCGCGCCTGCCACAAAGATGGAACCCTCCAGGGCATAATTTACCTTGCCGTCAAGCCCCCAGGCAATAGTGGTTACGAGGCCGTTTTGGGAAAACACCGGTTTTTCGCCGGTATTCATAAGCAGGAAGCAACCGGTTCCGTAGGTGTTCTTGGCCTCGCCCGGCTCAAAGCAGGTCTGTCCAAACAGAGCTGCCTGCTGGTCTCCCGCCGCCCCGGCAATGGGAATCCTGCCGCCAAAGAAGGAGGGATCCGTCTCTCCGTAGGTGCAGCTCGAGGGTTTCACCTCCGGCAGCATGCAGGCCGGGATCCCAAGCTCCGTCAGGATCTCTTCGTCCCACTGAAGCGTATTGATATTGAAAAGCATCGTCCGGGACGCATTGGAATAATCAGTCACATGGACTGCGCCCCTGGTCAGCTTCCAGATAAGCCAGGTTTCCACGGTTCCAAAAAGCAGCTCACCCTTTTTTGCCCGCTCTCTGGCTCCATCCACATGGTCGAGAATCCATTTCACCTTGGTTCCGGAAAAATAGGCGTCGATAACCAGACCCGTTTTCTTCCGAAAGTTCTCCGTCAGTCCCTTTTCCTTCAGAGAATCACAATACTCGCTGGTTCGGCGGCACTGCCATACGATGGCATGATAAATCGGGTCACCGGTTTTTTTATCCCAGACGATGGCTGTCTCTCTCTGGTTCGTGATGCCGATAGCGGCAATATCCTCTGCGGCCGCACCGATGCGGTTCATCGCTTCCACGGCGACGCCAAGCATACTTGCCCAGATTTCATCTGCGTCATGCTCGACCCAGCCCGGTTTTGGGAAATACTGTTTGAATTCCCTCTGTGCCACACTGCACATTTTCCCTTTTTTATCAAACAGAATGCAGCGGTTGCTTGTGGTTCCCGCATCCAATGCCATGATATAGCTTGCCATTATACATCATCCTCCCCTGTTTTAAAATGCCTTTCCAATGCTGTCTTGCATAGATTTTCTCCAATCACGATCAGGATCTCCTGTCCCTTCCCGATAGGCTTCATGTGGATTTCCTCTCTGGTCGCATTGAGCTCCAGCCAGCCTTCTCCAACCGGCAGAAAGCCCTTGATCCGAAGAATTTTTCCACAGTCTGGATCGGAAAAGGTGGCTTTTACTGCTGCGCAAAGCTCCGCTTCTGTCATTTTTACATGCATAAAAAACAAGGAATCAAAGACCTCTTCCTGCTGCGTCTCCTTGCGGTAATCCGAGATTTGATAGCCCGCGTGCAAGAGGCTCTCAAAATCTTCGTCCGTAAATTCAAACCAATTGCCCTGTATTATTTCCTTGTCCAGCTGTCTGCTGCACCCGATTTTTTTCAGTACACGGTTCAGATGAGCTACGGTTTCATCTATCTGTTCTTCGCCTGCCTCCTGCGCGCGGCTTAAGAGCACTGCGCCTGCGTTTGCTGTCTCGGCAGCCAGCAGATAATCGGCCGCCTCGGACAGATCCGGTGCCAGCTTTGCGTCCACGACGGTAAACACATTTCCGATCTCATACCAGCGATCCAGCGGTTCCTCATGGAGGGTGTCAAAGAATTCATCTACATCATAGATGCCGGAGGGTTCCACCAGCACCCGGTCATAGCCGCTCATTCCCATGGCGATCAGCTTCGTCTTGAAGCGGCGCCTGTGGCAGTCCTTATCGCAGCCGCCGGAAACCATTTCCAGTTCGCAGCTGTCTCCTTCCAGATCCTGAAGCAGCATCATGTCTACATTGACTGCACCGAAATCATTTTCCAGAATGCCGATATGATAGCCCTTTTTTATCAGCCAACGAGCGTATTCGCGGATAAAGGTGGTTTTTCCAGAACCCAGAAAGCCTGTAATCAAATCTATTTTTACCATAGGATTTTCCTCCAATTACGATGTTTCGTAACTATTCAGAACTCCATTCGCAAAATCGCCTCTATGAGGCTTTCTTTTTGCATGGCTCTGAATAATTACAAGGTATCATGGATTCAAAAAAAGGTCAAACCCGACATTTTATATTGAAACGTTTTCGGAACCATATTACAATGTAATCAGTTTATGATAAAAATTATCGTGACTGTTGCGAGTCTGAACAGTTACAACCAACTCACGATAAAGGAGGAATTTTCATGAAACCGATCACTCTTGGTGCCACCGGCATCACCGTTCCCCAGAATGCCTTCGGTGCGCTTCCGGTGCAGCGCGTGGATATGGATACCGCTGTAGCTATTCTGCGCAGAGCCTATGAAGGCGGTATGCGCTTCTTCGATACAGCCAGAGCCTACAGCGACAGCGAAGAGAAGCTCGGGAAGGCCTTCGAAGGAATGCGCGATAAGATTTACATCGCCAGCAAGACCATGGGGCGCACGCCGGAAGCCTTCCGGGAGCAGCTGGATACTTCCCTGAAGCTTCTGAAGACAGATTACCTGGATATCTACCAGTTCCACTGCGTCGACCAGTGCTACCGCCCGGGCGACGGCACCGGCATGTACGAATGTATGCTCGAAGCAAAGGAGCAGGGCAAGATCCGCCATATCGGTGTCACGGCTCACAAGCTTGGAGTCGCGAAGGAATGTATCGAATCCGGTCTCTATGAGACTCTGCAGTACCCCTTCAGCTATCTTTCCTCCGAAAAGGAACTGGAGCTCGTTCAGCTTTGCAAGGAGCACGGTATGGGCTTCATCGCCATGAAGGGACTGGCCGGAGGCCTCATCAATAACTCTCGGGCTGCCTTTGCCTTCATGTCACAGTTCGACAATGTTCTTCCCATCTGGGGAATCCAGAAAATGACTGAGTTAGAAGAGTGGCTTTCCTATATGGAGGAACCGTCTGTCCTGAATGCGGAGATTTCTGCCTTTATCGAGAAGGAAAAGAAGGAGCTCAACGGCGAATTCTGCCGTGGCTGCGGTTATTGCATGCCATGTCCCGCCGGTATCCTTATCAACAACTGTGCCCGCATGTCCCTGATGGTTCGGCGTGCACCTTCTGCAAGCTGGCTGAATGCCGAGTGGCAGGCGAACATGAAGAAGATCGAGGACTGTCTCCACTGTAACAAATGTATGTCAAAATGTCCCTACGAGCTGAATACGCCGGAATTGCTGCAGAAAAATTATGAGGATTATAAAAAGATTCTGGCCGGGGAAATCTCAGTTTGTTAATCAATTCACATAACACTATTCTTTTTAGAAAGAAAAGCAGCTAACCCAGGTTTTCCAAGTCAGCTGCTTTTCTCTGTATCTTTTTCTCTATGCTTCTTTCTTCTGTTCCTTCCGCCACTTTCTGGTCACATAGAAATAATATGGCACCAGCGGAATCAGCGCGGATATCCAGGCTGCCGGGTCGGCCAGGCAGACGCCCACGAAGCTGGTTCTGCCCGCCACCAAAAGTACAATACCTGCTCTGGCAACGAGTTCAAATACGCCGCCGAGCATCGGGACCAGACCGTAGCCCAGACCCTGCAGGGTGTTGCGATACAAAAAGATGCTGCCCAGAAACGGATAGCACCAGAATACGGTACGAAAGTACATGACAGATACAGCTATTACTTCCGTCTCGGATGCACTGATGAACAGCAGGGTCATATATTTGCTGAAGAAGAAAACCAGTGCCATCGCAAATATGCTATATAGTAGGATCATCACCTGCGTACAGCGTACTCCCTCGCGCACCCGTTCTTTCTTTCCTGCTCCCCAGTTTTGTCCCACATAGGTGGCAATCGTTGCACCGAAGGCAATAAAGACTGTCATGATAATGTTCTGGAGCTTTCCGGCCGCAGAAAAACCGGCCATGTAATTCTCACCATATACATTGACCGCTCCCTGCACAATGATCGTGCCGATGGCTGTGATGGAAAATTGCAATGCCATCGGGATGCCCAAATTCACGAGCTGCCTGCAGGAATCGTAGGAAAATCGGAAGTTTTCCTTTTTTAGGTGTAAAATCGGATACTTCTTTACTATGTAGAGAAAACACAGCAGTGCTGAGATTCCCTGGGCAATGACCGTGGCGTAGGCACAGCCCTCCACTCCCATTCCGCCATAGATGATGAAGGCGATATCCAGCACCACATTGATCGCTGCAGAGATAATCAGAAAATACAAGGGAGACTTGGAATCGCCTAGAGCACGAAGGAAAGCTGCCAGTGCGTTGTAAGCAGCTGTCACGATCAAGCCGGCATAAATGATTCCCATATAGGCTGTTACATCCGGCATAATCTCATCGGAATAATTCATCAGCCGGAGAATTGGCACATTTGCCAGACCAAGTCCGACCGTCATCACCACCGCAAAACCCAGGGAGAGATAGACGGACATAGCCACATAATGGCGCATTCGCTCGTATTCCTTCGCCCCGAACCACTGAGCCACCAGAATCGCAAAGCCGCTGGCCAGACCATTCAGCCAGCCTGTCACAAAAAACATCAGTGAACCGGTACTGCCTATCGCAGCCAGGGCGCGCACACCCAGAAACTGACCGGCAATGATCGAGTCAGCCACATTATAAAACTGCTGGAATACATTTCCAAGAAAAACCGGTATCATAAAATGCAAAATCAACTGGGCGGGTTTCCCCACCGTCATATCATGCATCTTTCCGCCTGTCACTTCACTCATCCTTCAAACCTTTTATTTATCCAATCGTATTTTTAATTCCTTTACGTCTGCAGCAATCTCTGCCGCTCCGGCCGCCTCAAGCTCCTCCCGGCTTCCATAGCCGTAAAGCACACCGATACAGGGCAGGCCGTTCTCTCTGGCGCCCCGGACATCATTTTCCCGGTCGCCTACCATCACAGCCTCCGAAAGATCATAGCCTCCCTCCCGGATCGCATAGCGGAGAACATCCGTCTTCTCCACGCGATTCTCATCCATACTGGCTCCCGCAATGCGGTCGAAATACTGCGCCAGTCCGAAGTGTTCCAGGATCTGTACGGCAAATACCTCCGGCTTCGAGGTGGCTACCACCAGCTTCCGTCCGGCTTCTTTTAAGCTTTTCAGCAGGTCTCCGATTCCCGGATAGACAGAATTTTCGAACATGCCATGGTTTACATAATATTCCCTATAGTATTCGATCCCCTGCTTGCACTGCTCCGGGGTAAAACCATAGTGCTTTGCGAAGGATTCTGCCAGAGGCGGACCTACAAAGCAGTCCAGCTCATGGAGATCCGCCACCTCGATATCCCATTTTTTCAGTGCATAGGCCACCGAACGGGTGATGCCGGGAGCTGACTCCGTCAGCGTCCCGTCCAGGTCAAAAAAGATTGTCTGATACATGGTTCGTCCTCTAATTTATTCTTCGGTTCCACTGTCCTCAGTATGTTCTTCGCCAGTATCTTCCGTAGACTCCGGCGTCACAGCTGTTCCGTCCGTCGGCGGCTGTACCACTGTTCCGATCACATTGCCCGGATGTAAGGTACAGGACTGTGCTACCAGCGGGGAACCGGATACGCTGTTATTCTCCGGTACCAATGTAATGATACGGAACTCATGGGTCGGGCATGCATCGGTAGCCAGTGCGCCGCTCTCTACGCAGGCCTCACCGGTCACATGAACATCACAGTACTCTGTCGGAACCGTGCCCTCTGCAAAGTATTCTGTCTTCAATGTGCCGTCGCAGACACCCGGGATCGGCAGCTTGCCGGATACCGAGCAAACGGTGGCACTGGTCACGGAGGATGGTTTTTCGAAACCGGGATCGCTCTGTCCCTCGCTCAGTCTCGACATAACAGCCTTCCAGATCTTCTTGTGGTAGCTGGTCTCTCCCTTCTTGCTGGAGAGCTCATGGTTATTGTCATAGCCAGCCCAGATACCGGCTGTATAATACGGTGTATAACCGACAAACCATACGTCGCGGTTGTCCGATGTCGTACCGGTCTTACCGGCGATACTCATGCCGCTGAAATTCACAGCCTTACCGGTACCCTTGGTAACGACGTCCTGCATCGCGCTGGTCAGAAGCCAGGCCGTGCTGTCCTTCAGAACTGTCTTGCTGTAGGCAACCGTATTGTCGATCAGGACATTGCCGTCATGGTCGGTGATCTTTGTATAGAAGACCGGCTTTTCATAGACACCGCCGTTTGCGATCGTCGCATAGGCTGCCGTCAGTTCGATATTCTTGACACCATTGGTGATACCACCCAGTACCATTGCCTGGGTATAATCATTCTTGCCGTCCTTCGCATCCTTCTGCATGGTTGTGATACCCATATTTTCCAGATAGGTGATACCGAGAGCCGGTGTGATATCGGTAATGGTCTTGACCGCCACGATATTCATAGACTGCTCGATACCTTTTCGAAGCGATGTCCAGCCCTGGTAATTCTCACCATTCCAGTTGCGAACCGGACGACCTTTTCCGCTGTCATAGCTGTAGGGCGCATCGTACTGAGTCGTAGCCAGGGTCATACCGGCCGAATCGAGGGCTGCCGCATAGGCTGCCACTACCTTAAAGGTAGAACCCGGCTGTCTGGTCGTATCCACGGCACGGTTCAGGGAAAGGCTTTCCGTCTTCTCACCGCGGCCTCCGACGATACCCTTAACATAGCCTGTGGTCTGATCCATCACTACCATCGATACCTGAGGCTGCACGGTCATACTGACTGTCTCGTAAACCGTGTCCCCTTCCTCGACAATGGACTCCTTGTAGGCGTCGATATGCGCCTGGGCATCTTCCTTGCTGTCAAAGAGCAGCTCGAATTTCGAGGATTCATTTTCCTTGAAATACTGCTCCATCATTTCCTTGCTGTAATTGGTCTGCGTTCCGTCGGACTTCACTACAGTCAGGGCATATTCCAGACCGATCTTCGAACCGGAAGGATAATTCTCCTCATTCGAGGTTTCTTCATCCATAACCTGCTGCACTGCAGGATCCTGAGCCGTCTCGATAGTCAGGCCGCCATTGTATACAAGATTATAAGCCTGCTGGGAGGTATAACCCTTGACCTCCTGCAGATCATTGATGACCTGGGCAATGGTCGCGTCTACGTAATAAGAATATACGGAGGCCGTGCTCTTGGTCTCATTCGTGCTCTGAATCCGGCTGTAGACATCGTCTGCCATAGCCTCTTCGTACTCTTCGTCGGTAATATCACCACATTTCTTCATATCGTCCAGGACGATTTCCCGACGCTTCGCATTTTCTTCCGGTGAGCTGACCGGATTGTACTTCGTCGGACTCTTCGTAATTCCCGCGATTACCGCTGCCTCGGAGATCGTCAGCTCGCTGACATCCTTATTGAAATAGCGGTTTGCTGCCGCCTGGATACCCAGAGTATTCTGGCCGAGATTGATGGTATTCAGGTAAGCCTCCAGGATCTCGTCCTTTGTCATAATCTTCTCAAGCTTCAGAGCCAGATACTGCTCCTGCAGCTTTCGCTCGATCTTTTCTACCAGCGTGTCCTCACTCATAAAATCGAAGACGCTGTTCTTCAGAAGCTGCTGGGTAATGGTGCTGGCACCCTCCGTCTTCTTAAAGCCGCTGGCAATGCCTTTGACACCCGCGCGGACGATACCCTTGACATCGATTCCGCTATGCTCGTAAAAGCGCTCATCCTCGACATCTACGAAGGCCTGCTTTACATGCTCCGGTATGTTGTCAATATCTACCCAGACACGGTTCGATCCGGCTGTGATGAGCTCCGCCATCGTATTTCCTTCGGAATCCACCATCACGGACTTATATCCCCGGGGAATGACGCTGGTGCTGTCAATATCCGGTGCATTGTCAATGACTCCCTTTATGATTCCGATCCCGGCGCACAGGCCGATCACACCTGCTGCCAGAAGACAGAGCAAAAATGCTTTTATAAATATAACCCCGGCCTTTTTTCCGGCCTTTGTGGATTTGGAGTGCATAGACTTCTGCTTTTTCGAAGTGCTGCGTTTTCCATAATTCATGTCTTATCCTCCTATGTTATCCACTCATTATAGCAAAAAGTATTTTCAGAATAAAGCCTTATTTGACGATTTCACACTTTCTTATCAATTTTGAAAAGCAGAACTCTTGTATAAAATGCCTCTTTTATACTATAATAAACCGAAATAAAAAATCATTCTGCGACCTGCTTCGACATCCTTTTTGCAGTTTTCCCTCTATCCTGTCCTTAGAACAGGTAAAGGAGGAAGCCATGCAAAAAGAATATCTCATCGAAACCCGAACCGTCGCAGACGAAAAAGGAAACCTGCTGTATCTGAATTATTATCTGGCTGAAGAAATACGTTCCCTGTCGACCTTGCCTCTTTACCATATCGGCATCCGGAAAATACCGGCTTTCAGGCTCCAGGAAGAGGAAGAGCGGTGGACGCCTCCCTTGTCTGACTGCGAGACTATCGCCCTTAGTCTTCTTAAGAAGCTCAGTCGCAATACCGTCACACCTCTTTGTCTTTTTGAGGTTCTGGACGATTTGATGTCAGAAGGATCTACGCAGCTTTCCTGAAAGGAAATTGCATGTCCAAAGGATCTCGTTTTGTATACAAAGGCGGTGAAGGCGAAATCGTCGAAAAGAAATCGCGTTTTATCGCTACCCTTACCCCCATTTCCTCCGAGGAGGAAGCCCTGCTCTTTATTGAAAAAACAAAGAAAAAATACTGGGATGCCAGACATAATTGTACGGCCTTCACTCTCGGAGACCGGCACCAGCTCACCCGCTGCAGCGATGACGGGGAACCTGCCGGAACTGCCGGCCGCCCCATGCTCGATGTCCTGCTCAAGGAGGATATCCATGACGTCGCTGTCGTGGTGACCCGCTATTTTGGCGGCACACTTCTTGGCACCGGCGGGCTTGTCCGCGCCTATTCTTCTGCTGTCCAGGAGGGGCTTCGAAACGCCGTCGTCCTGTCCAGGAGATCCGGTCTTCGCCTTCAGATTCAAACTGATTATACCGGTCTTGGCAAGATTCAATACCTGATGGGGCAGCATCAGATCCCGACCCTCTCTTCGTCCTACACGGATACTGTCGCTCTGGAGGTTCTGGTTCCCACGGAGGATTTTGACTCCTTTTGCGATGCCATCACCGAAGGGACGGCCGGAGGTGCTGTCCTGACTAAGGGTGAGAGCTGTGATTTTGCCCTTCATGATCATGAGCTTTTGCTGCTTGACGGGGAGGAAGCAAAATGAACGTACGTTCTCTTCGGAGCCGTCATATCCTTCCTGTTTTCTTTTTCACTCTGGTGCTTGTGGGCATTGCAGCCCTTTTTCTGCTTTTGATTCACCCTGCCGGAGAGCCGATCATGGATCTTTGCATCAACGAGATTTCCGTCTCCGGGATCCCCTCCCAGACCGGAGTCTCCGATATTTCGGAGGACTACATCGAGCTCTACAATCCTACCGACGAGTCTCTTTCCCTGAAGGGTGTCTATCTCTCCGACAATCCCAAAAAGCGCCGGCTTGCAGCCCTTCCGGATATAGAGATTCCTGCCGGCGGCTATGTTTTGGTCTATGCGGTGGGTCTGGATGGTTCTGCACCGGAGGGCGCCCTCTCGGTTCCCTTCAGCCTTCGAACCGGTGAGACCGTATTGCTTACCTGGACGCGGGAGAGTGAAAGCGGAGTCACCATCTCCCATCTCCTCGATACCGTTTCTCTGCCAAATAGCATGAAGACAGGAGCTGTCTATGCCAGAACCGAGGACGGAGGAAAGGATTTCCAGGAGATGTGGCCTTCTCCCGGTTCTTCCAATGAGGAGGCCGGTCTGGCCTTGAACGAGCCTTCCTTTTCTCTGGCCAGCGGCTTCTATCAGGGGAGCATCGAGCTCTCGATCGAGACAGATAAGAATACAGTAATTCATTATACTCTGGACGGCAGTGAGCCAACGGAAGCTTCTCCGGTTTATACCGAACCTCTGACCTTAAGTGACCCAAGCACTCAGCCGGATCTCTATGCCTCCCGCACCGATATTTCGGAGGAAGACAGTGGTTACCTCGCACCGGATACACCGGTAGATAAGGCTGTCGTAGTACGGGCTGCCGCTTTTGATGCCGATGGCAATCAGAGTAATTCGGTTACCGCCACTTATTTCATCGATTTTGACAGCAAAGAGGGATACGAAAATGCGGTTTTCCTATCTCTGGTTACGGATCCGGATAATCTCTTCTCGGATCAAAACGGAATCTATGTCCGTGGTGCGCTCTATCATGATGCCATCGATGCCGGGCTTATCTACAACGGTCTTCCGTGGTCCTATCTGACTGATTATACAAATTATTATCAAGAGGGTCGGGACTCGGAACGCCTTGCCCACATCGAGCTTTTCGATACCTCCGGAGCGGAAATGCTGTCGCAGAACTGCGGCATTCGGATCCGTGGAAATGAGTCCCGCCACTTTCCGCAGAAAAGTTTCACGCTCTTTGCGCGCAATCTCTACGGATCCTCCACTTTTGAAAATACGCCCTTTGATACCGGGATTTCTTATCCGAATCTGATTTTGAATAATGCCCGTTCCTTAAAGAAGGTCTTTTTCTTTTCTCTCGTTGAGGATCGGGATGTGGCAACGCAGCAATACACGCCCTGTCAGGTCTTTTTAAATGGGGAATACTGGGGAATGTATTATCTGATGGAAAAGTATTCCTCCGAGTATCTTGCCGGTCACTATGATGTGGATGCGGATGATACGCTGCTTATCAAGGATACCCGCTATGTGGAGGATGGGGATCCGGACGCCATCGAGAATTTCCGGGAGCTTCGTGATTTTCTGGAAGAGGAAGACCTGTCGGATCCTCTTGTCTACCAGGAGCTTCTTACAAAGATGGATATGCAAAGCTTCATCGACTGGATGTGTACCAATATCTATATCGCCAATACCGACACGAAGCCCCTCGGCGGAAATGTCCTGACCTGGCAGACTCTCTCTGCCGAAAATGATGCAGAGGGCGACGGCCGTTTTCGCTGGATCCTTTATGATCTGGATGATTCCCTCGGTGTCGGCACGGATCTGGCTTCCACACCGGCTTATGCCTTCGATTCGTTTACGGATCACTCTGCCTATTCGGAGCTTGGTTTTCTCGATGATGAGCCCCTGCCTGCCCTGATGGAAAATGAGGACTTTCGCCGTCAGTTCGTCCTGACTTTTCTGGATTTGGCCAATGGGAATTTCCGGTGGGAGCGGGTGGAAGCCTTGCTTGATGAGGCTTTGAATCTAAAGGAGTGGGCGGATAAGAGCTGGGAGCGCTGGAATATGAATCCGGACTACAACACTTTTGATGAGCAGGTGGAAGAGCTTCGTGATTTCTTTTCGCAGCGTTTTTCCTATATTGTGCCGATGCTGGCTGAGCATTTTGATCTTTCCGGCGAACTGGTGAATATCTCCCTGTCTCAGGTTCCGGTTTCTCAGGGGCTCATCCGGCTGAATACGCTCTCGCCGGATCTGGATTCCGGTGACTGGAACGGACAGTATTTTACGGATTATCCGCTGACCTTGGAGGCGGAGGCGGCTAAGGGGTATTCTTTTGTACGGTGGGAGATCGAAGGGGCGGAAATCGCCGATGGTAATGTTGGAGATGAAGCAATTGAAATAAAATTGGTTGGAGATGCACGGATCTCTGCAGTTTTTGCCAAACATTAGATTCACTCAGAAAAATGTGCTTTGACGCATCCTCGCGGAGCGTTTTTTATTCATAGAACGCACTTTCCTATGAATTAAAAAAGACCCGAGGGACAGAAAATCCCCCTGGGTGACATGGTCGAAATCCTACTCGTCGCAGGCGGCTGATTCGCATCTGACCGGCCAACTCGGGTCTGCGACCCTCAAACAGGGTCTCCTTCAGATGCTGCCAGCCTGCTCCTCCCTACGGATTTCTCCCTATCGTCACCCAGGGGGATTTTCTGCCCCACGGGTCAATTTACGTTTTCAAGTGTACCTATATGTGCATCTCTATGCATCCGCATTTTCACCAGAAAACAGGGCAGGGACTTTGTATACAAAAGTACAAAGTCCCTGCCCTGTCTGTTTTATATCGTTTTAGACTACTTTACATTGAAGGCCTTGATTCCGGGATATACGGCGCTCTGTCCGAGTGCTTCCTCGATGCGCAGCAGCTGGTTGTATTTTGCCACGCGCTCGCTTCGGCTCGGTGCTCCGGTCTTGATCTGGCAGGTGTTCAGCGCTACTGCCAGGTCTGCAATGGTGGTGTCTGCTGTCTCTCCGGAACGATGGGATGTTACGGCTGTATAGCCGGCCTTGTGTGCCATCTTAATGGCCTCCAGGGTCTCGGATACGGAACCGATCTGGTTCAGCTTGATCAGGATCGAGTTGCCGCAGCCCATCTCAATTCCTTTTGCGAGACGCTCTGTATTTGTTACGAAGAGGTCGTCACCGACTAACTGTACCTTATCTCCCAGACGTGCGGTCAGCTTCTTCCAGCCTTCCCAGTCTTCCTCGTCCAGACCATCCTCGATGGAGATGATCGGATATTTCTCACAAAGCTCTGCCCAGTGCTCGATAAGCTCCTCTGCTGTAAATTCTGTACCGGCCTTCGGAAGCTTGTAGTAGCCCTTGCCTTTCTCGCTCTTCCATTCGGAGGATGCTGCATCCATGGCAATCTTGAAGTCACGTCCCGGCTCGTATCCGGCCTTCTTTACTGCTTCCAGAATCGTCTCGATAGCCTCTACATCGGACTTCAGTGCCGGAGCAAAACCGCCCTCGTCTCCTACAGAGGTAGCCAGACCTCTCTCCTTCAGGATCGATGCCAGGGCATGGAATACTTCTGCACACCATCTTAAGCATTCCTTGAAGGAGGGTGCTCCTACCGGCATAATCATGAACTCCTGTACGTCCAGTCCGGAAGACAGGGCATGGCAGCCTCCATTTACGATATTCATCATCGGTACCGGCAGGCGATTGCCATTGATACCGCCCAGGAAACGATAAAGGGGGATATCCAGTGCTGTCGCAGCTGCACGGCAGGTAGCGATGGATACGGCCAGGATGGCATTTGCGCCGAGTTTGGATTTATCCTTTGTGCCGTCTGCCTCGAGCATGGCACGGTCTACGGCATAGATATCGGAAGCGTCCAGTCCTTTGACTGCCTCGTTGATGAGGGTGTTGATATTTTCTACTGCCTTGGTTACGCCCTTGCCCAGATATCTGCTCTTATCTCCATCCCGAAGCTCCAGAGCTTCAAACTCACCGGTGGATGCACCGCTGGGTGCGGTTCCGCGTGCTACGGTTCCGTCTGCCAGTGTTACTTCTGCCTCTACCGTGGGATTTCCTCGGGAATCCAGGATCTCTCTTCCTACAACCTTTTCAATCTGTAAATAATCCATTTTCTTTTCCTCCTCAGGGATCACGTATTCGGGCAGAACATCCGGAAGATGCAAGGGAGCCACCCCGGCTGCATCTTCCCGCTGCTTGATGCACCGGAAAGTGGGTATATTACTTATATTTCCGATTGGAGTCTGCCTGATTTATTCACATGTAGTTAGCATTATCTAACCATTTGTATCCTAGCAGATTCCATTTTTAAAGTCAACGCAGCCATTCTTTTTTTCTTTCTATTGAAAAAGATTATCAAGTGATTTTTATCTCTTGATCTGTCCGTAGTAAGCGTTTGCGCCGTGCTTTCTCAGGAAATGCTTGTCCTGGATGACCTGCGGTGCGGGCTGTACTCTCGCATTGAGGATCTCGGTATGGCATGCCATCTTTGCTACTTCTTCCAGTACAACTGCATTGTGTACTGCATTGGCTGCGTCGGTTCCCCAGGTGAAGGGTCCGTGGTTGGTGCACAGAACGCCCGGTACGTGCATCGGATCGATGCCTCTCTCGTTGAAGGTCTCGATGATAACAAGGCCTGTGTTCTTCTCATACTCGCCGTTGATCTCTTCTGCAGTCAGGCTTCTTGCGCAGGGAATCTCACCGTAGAAGTAGTCTGCGTGGGTGGTTCCGTAGCAGGGAATGCTGCGGCCTGCCTGTGCCCAGGAGGTAGCCCACGGAGAATGGGTATGTACGACACCGCCGATCTTCGGGAAGGCCTTGTAGAGCTCCAGATGGGTCGGTGTATCGGAAGACGGATTGTAGTCGCCCTCTACCTTATTGCCATCCAGGTCAATAACTACCATATCCTCCGGCTTCAAAAGCTCATAGTCTACGCCGCTGGGTTTGATTACGAAAAGTCCCTTTTCACGGTCGATTCCGCTGACATTTCCCCATGTATAGGTGATGAGTCCTCTCTTCGGGAGCTCCATATTTGCTTCATATACCTGTTTTTTCAGTTCTTCTAACATGATTTATCCTCCTTTTAGTCTTCCGTCTTCTCATCCAGAAGCTTACGCATCGCAGAATTTGCAAAGTGCAGGTCTGCCTTCCAATCTTCCTTGCCCAGATACCAGAATTCTGTCACATAACGGCGGACACCCATCTTCCATGCTGTGTCGATCACGGCCGGGAAGTCTACCTGTCCCTCTCCGAACATCATATCACGGAACTTGCCCGGAACGGTCTCTTTCAGATGCATCGCTACCACATGGCCGTCGCAGGTCTTCAGATCCGCCAGTACATCCGTGCCATAGGTAATCGCTGCATTGTTGATATTTCCGCAGTCCGGATAGACATTCAGGTAAGTAGAATTAATCTCATCTACGTACTTCATGGACTTCTCGCAGGTATTCATGAACTCGGTCTCCATAGTCTCGAAGCCCATCAGTACGCCTGCTTTCGCTGCCATGCGGGCAGCTTTTTTAAGATTCCGTCCAAAACGTTCTACCGTCTCCGGTGTGGACTCATCATAATATACGTCATAGCCTGCCAGCTGGATGATGCGGACACCCAGATCGTCTGCGAGCTCTATCGCTTTTTCCATGATCTCCAGGCTTCTTGCCTCTGTCGCCGGATCACTGCTTCCAAGCGGATATTTCCGATGGCCGGAGAGGCACATGCTGCGGATCGGCAGTCCCACCTCGTACATGGTCTTTACCAGCTCCAGACGCTCTTCCTTCGTCCATTCCAGTCTGGCAAGCTTTGCGTCTGTCTCGTCGATGCTGATCTCCACGAAATCATAGCCTGCTTCCTTCGCTGCCTGAAGCTTCTCCTTCCAGGTCAGGGTATTCGGCATGGCTTTTTCGTATAATCCAATGCTATATGCTTTCATCTTCTATTCCTCTCAAAGGGAGAGCCTTTTACAGGCTCTCGATCTCATAAAATGCGATCTCGTCAATCTCACGGTTTGTGGACAGAATGCCAAGCTTGTCGCCCGGTTTCTTGTATACACGGGTATTTGCAGGTCCTACGTTGTGATCCAGAACCTCGAGAACGTAATCCTTGCCATCATGGTAGCAAGCCATCAGATCTCGGTCACCCTTACGATTTCCAATGATAGCCATGCCCTTGCCCAGGATCTCAGCACCCCAGATTCCGTGCAGGAACTCATAGGAGCCCTCGAAGGTCTTTACGCAGGTGTACTTGCCGTCTACCTTTTTGTAAATCTTGATCACATCACCGTGGAACGGTGTCATCACGAGCATCTCATCCTCGCCGTCTCCGTCAAAATCAGCGAAGGTCATGTCGCTGGCCGGATCCTCGATCAGAGTCTCGACCGTCCACTCGCCGCCTTTCTCTGCAGGTGGAGTTACCTTGAAGATGCCGTTCTCGGTTCCTACGATACCGCTCATGACACCATCTTTCTCTACGCGGCAATAACCGTGATTCTTCAGAAGATCCTCTTTCAGCGGAACCAGCTTTATCTGATTGTCCTCATTGATATCACTCAAATCAGCCGGAAGCTCGCCGACCCAGATCTTACCCGGCATGCTCCAGTCATCCTTGAACTCATGGCCGGACTTCAGCGCGCAGGCGATGATGTAGTTGACACCGCCTCTGCTCAGGATATCGAAACGATGTACAAAGGGCAGATCTACGATTGTCTTTACAGCCCAGTCATTCTTTCCCTTCGGGGAAGCCAGGATGATCTTTGCCTCCTTGGAGTCATTCGGGGAGTAGAATTTATGGGTAGCCAGGAACTCGCCGTTACTTCCCGGTACCTGAACCATGGTCATAACTCCGCCGGGCTCTTCCCATACCGTTTCTTCCAGATTTCCGTCCAGGTCAAAGAGCAGACATTTGTTGACCTTCTCTGCTGCTACCAGCATATGCTCTGCTCCGTTATAAGTCAGCGGACAGATGGAATAGCACTTTTCCAGTTCATGTGTTTTGATCTTATTTACTTTCATTGCAATCTCCTAATTTCCGTAACTATTCAGAACCCCACCATATAAAACTGCTTATCTGCCTGAATACAAGCATTCGCAGAACGCAGCTTTGCATGGATCTGAATAGTTACTAATCTACTTGATATACCCAGGTGCCCATTTCCCGGAATTCGCGAACCATCTGCGCCGGGGCATTCACATCGGTGATGATATTTTCGATCTTCTCCGGCGGGCAGGATACCCCTCCGGTCCGCACACCGAATTTGAAGCTGTCAGCCAGGATATAGGTTGTTCCGGTCACTCTCTGAAACATCATCTGATTCAGGTTTACCTCACTCATCATCTCCGTCACCATCCCGATGTCCGGGCTGATGCCGGTACAGCCGATAAAGCATTTCTTTGCTGCCACATAGGCCAGGCTGTTTTTGGTAAAATCACCTACCATGGCGCCCTTCTGGTAACGAAGCTCTCCGCCTAAAAGGACAATGGTTGCATGGGAGGGATTTTCCTCGTTGATGATGTTGCCATTGTTCGTGATTACCGTTACATTCCGGCTGGTAATATATTTGATCATCGCCAAGGCCGTCGTACTGGTGTTCAGAAGGATGCTGTCTCCGTCCTCCACCAGGCTGGCTGCATACTTGGCTATCTTTTCTTTCCGAAGCTCTCTGGTATTCTGACGGGGATCCTCTGCATTGCCTGTGCGGGCACCGCCGTAGAAGCGCTCCAGAAGCTTATGCTCTTCCAGATATTGGAGGTCTCGCCGGATCGTCAGGGGCGATACCTGCAGCTGTTCTGCCAGGCTGCTCACGGATACGTCTCCGCCATTCCTTACTGTCTCCAGAATCTTTTCACGTCGGCTATTCACGATCGAACGGCTTGTTTTCACGGCTTTTCCTCCTTTCCTATGAATTAAGATAGAATCCTGCTACGCAGGATTCTCCGCCTGCGGCGGGTCGCTTAAGCGACATATCACCTCTCCGCCGCAGTGCGCATCCTCGCGGAGCGTTTTTAATTCATAAGATACACTTTTCTATGAATTAAAAAGCGCTTCCCCGCGGCCTTCCAGCCACGGGGAAGCGCCCTTATATTACCTCTTAGTTAAGCGGTACTCCGGATGCTTTCAGTTTCTCTTCCATCTCAGCCTGAGACATAACATTCTTCAGACCGATAACATGTACACCCTTTGCCTCTGCATCCTTGAACATGGAGATAAAGTTCAGCGGGCAGAATACTACGTCAAACTGTGTAGCAGAGCTCTTTCCCTCAGAAAGAGAGCAGTGATGCAGCTTTCCAACCTTGATACCCAGAGACTTGATAACCTTCTCGGTAGTCATCTTCATCATCAGACTTGTTCCGGCGCCGTTCGCGCAGCAAACTAAAATGTTCAGCATGTTTGTTTCCTCCTATTGGATTGATCCGTAATAATGAAAGCGTCTTATTCAGCCTTCTTAGCCTTCAGCTCTTTGTATGCTTCCCAGTCCTCTGTCATCAGGAAGTAGCCTTCCTTGTCAGCACGATACTGCAGCTGCGGGATAGCAATCAGTGCGATGATAACGATTGCCAGACCTGCGTAGCTTAAGTACTTCATCAGGACTGTGAATACCGGCCATACAACTGCCCAGTCCCACATACCAAGGTATCCGCCGTATGCTGCCAGACCTACCCAGCCTGCAATCAGAGCAGAACCGAATACCTGACACAGACCGGAGATGAAGGGCAGAATCAGAGCTGCCTTCAGACCGCCTCTGTTGTTAGCATACACCGCGATGGTAGCGTTGTCAAAGAAAACAGGTACGAATCCGGCGATAACCAGTACCGGGCTCTTCAATGCAATCAGGATGCCGATGGCAATGAACTGTCCAAGTGCACCAGCCAGGAAACCAAGCGGTACGGCATTCGGAGAACCGAAACCGAAGGATACGGCACAGTCTACAGCCGGTACAGAACCCGGCAGCCACTTATTTGCAATACCCTGGAAGGAGTTGGTCAGCTCGGTTACGAAGGTACGAACACCCAGCTGCAGGATTGCCAGATATACAGCGAAGTTCAGGCAGATGTTCAGGATATAGAACAGGAAGCTCTGTCCCTCGTTCATGAAGCCAGCCTCTGTCAGATAATCTCTTCCCAGTACAACCAGGATAGCGCCGAAGAATACAGTCATCAGGATAGCGGTACATACCATATTCTCATTGAACATGGACATGAAGCCCGGAAGCTCGATATCCTCCAGCTTCTTGGAAGCCTTGCGGCCCTTCTTTACGTCACGCTCGTGCATCTTGCCTGCGATCCAGGAGAAAAGGGCTACACCCATAATCTGCTGATGTCCCAGACAGAAGCCTGCACCGTCGCTGAGCTCCTGGGTTGCCTTGATGGTCAGGTTGGAACCTACTGCCCAGTAGAGACCAAGGACAACTGCCATAACAAGCAGAAGTGCGATATTGTTTGTAGCCAGTCCCGGCAGAGCAAAAAGGATCAGCCAGTATGCGGTAGAAGCCTGCTGTACCTGTACATGACCTGTGGTAAACAGGGAACGAAGCTTTGTTACCTTGCTGAAACGAACCAGCAGGATGTTGATAATAAATGCGATCAGCAGAAGCTGCATTACCATTGCGAAGGACTTACCAAATACTTCCTCCACGCCGGCTGTTACGGCATTCTGTCCGAAATACGGGTCGATAACCATTGCGTCCAGGTTGAAACGATCCTTCAGACCTACCAGAACCGGACGGAAGTTGCTTACCAGTCCGCTGGAACCTGCTGCCAGAATCATATAACCTACGACTGCCTTGATGGTTCCGCCAAGAACATCATACCACGGTTTCTTCAGCAGGATGTAACCAACCATAACGATCAGGCCGATCATCCATGCCGGCTGCTGCAGAATGTTCGTAGCAAAGTACGACCATGCGCTCATTAAAATGTTCATAACTCTTTTCCTCCTACATTTTCCCCTTAATTTTCACGGGTCTAATGCCGTCACTCCCTTTGATGTCTTCTCCCGTTTCTTTCTTTATTTGTCCAGATATTTCTCCTGGATTTTCAGCAGATCCTCCGGTCCCTTTGCCTTCTCAAGCTCTGCTACCAGCTCCTCATTCATCAGCATCTCGGACAGACGCATCATATTGTTCAGATGCTGATCCGGATTGCAGGATGCCAGGGTGAAGAACAGCTGCGCGTCCTTCTCCGGGTCATTCGGGTCAAAGCTTACCGGCTTCTCCAGCTTCATGAAGCCGATGGCTGTCTTATTGACGCCGACTGCACCTTCCTGAGAATGAGGCATCGCAATGTTCGGCATGATAACGATATACGGACCATACTTGCGAACACACTCTACGATGTCATGCGCATAATTGGACTCTACGGTTCCGTCTGCCTCCAAAGACTTGCAGCTCATGATGATGGCATCTTCCCAGTCCTTGGCTTCCTCGGCAAACAGATAATGCTTCTGCTCTACAAATTCTCTTAACATGGCCTTTTCTCCCTTTCTTCCGATTACAGGCAGGAACGATACGGGATATTCTGGGGATGCTCGAAGCAGTCCTCGAATCCTCTTCTGTGATGATAGTAAATCTTGTCCTTATCCTGCGGATAGGTATACTTTCCGCCTACCTGCCAGAAGAACGGATGGAACTTGTACTCGTTTCTGTCCTTCTTGAAATCATACAGAACCTTGATCTCATCGCAGTCAGCCTGGAAGTTGGTCCATACATCCCAGTGAATCGGAACTACAACCTTGCACTTCAGGTTCTCAGCCATACGAAGGATGTCGATGGAGGTCATCTTATCCTGCATACCGATCGGGTTCTCACCGAAGGAACCGAAGGCTACGTCGATGTCGTAATCCTTGCCGTGCTTTGCAAAGTAGATGGAGAAATGAGAGTCACCGGAGTGATAGATGTTTCCGCCCGGAGTCTTAACCAGGTAGTTTACAGCCTTGTCGTCCATATCGGTCGGGCAAACGCCGGTCAGCTCTTCTCTGTTCTCGCTGGTATCGTCTGTGGTAACGATGCAGGTACGGTCGAAGCTGTCCAGAGCGATAATCTCAAGGTCTTTGATCTTGATGGTGTCGCCCGGCTTTACAGTGATGCAGCGGTCTTCCGGAACGCCCCATTTTACCCAGGTCTCTACAGACTTCTTCGGTCCGATGAACGGTACCGGAATCTCTTTTCCGTTCTCATCTGTAGTAGTCATGCCGCTCTGGATTACATGTGCTGCCCACTCTGCAGACATATGATCCTGATGATAATGAGTTGCCAGAACTGCGTCTACATGCTTGAAGGCAAACGGATCAATTACGAACGGTACGTTTCTGAGGTTCGGCTGCATCAGGCGGCCGCCGCACATATTTGCCATCTGATGACCCGGCTTCATCTTATTGTCGCCATGGGTTCTCTTTCCGTTTCCGCACCACAGGTCGATGGTGATGTTTGTGTTCTCCGGAGTCTTGAACCATACGCCGGTACATCCCAGCCACCACATGGCTACGTTTCCGGGTGCTACAACCTCATTCTCGATATCCTCTACGAGCCAGGTTCCCCACTCCGGGAAGGTGCTTTTGATCCAGCTGTCTCTTGTCATTTCGCTAATTTTGGACATTTCTCAAATCTCCCTTTCTTAATGTATTTAAGTTCTTTTTGCTATGAACCTATCATATCGAATCCCCTGTTCAAATGCAACCAGATTTATGAACGTTTTGTCTGTTTTTATGTTCGTTTTATGTCTGTTTTGATAATTTTGGCGCATTAACCAAAGGATATAGGTATATTGTACCCTTGTGCAAACAAAAAATCGTCATTTTGTATATGTTATTGATATTTTATGAACTTTTTGAACATTTCATTTCTCTGGTTTATACCAAAACAGGAGTCTGCTCTTCGCAGACTCCTGTTTCAATCATTCTATTCACTTAATACTTCGATCGCCTTCTGCAGCTGATTGTCCTGCTCCTCCGGGATGCTAAGCTCATTGGCCACAGCCTCGTCAAGCTCTACCTCCTCGTCCGGTGTGATACCGATGCCGTGGATATTATTGCCATTCGGCGTATAATACTTGGAGACGGTCAGCTTCACGGCCGTGCCATCGCTTAGGGGATAAATCTTCTGCACAATGCCCTTGCCGTAGGTCTGGGTTCCCACCAGGGTGCCGATTCCGTAATCCTTGATCGCGCCCGCAAAGATCTCCGAGGCGCTCGCGCTGTTGCCATTTACGAGGAGAGCCAGGGGCTTGTCGAAATAATTCTCTGCATCTGAATTGATCTCTTCGCGGTTTCCGTACTTGTCCTCCGTATAGACGATGAGTCCTTCCGGAAGCAGGCGGTCAAGAATGCTGCAGGCCGCGGATACCACGCCACCGCCGTTGTTTCTAAGATCGATGATCAGGGCTGTCTCTCCCTGATTTTCCAGATCATCCAGGGCATTCAAAAACTGATTCACCGTCACATTGTCAAAGCTTGAGATGGCGATATAGCCAATTCCGCCTTCCAGCATCTTATACTCAACCGTGGAGATTTCGATCGTTCTGCGCTCCACATCGATGGTCAGGTAATCGCTTTCACCCTCCCGGGCAATCGTGATGGGCACCGTGGTTCCCTCGGCTCCCTTCACCATCGAGACTACCTTGGTCAAATCTTCTCCGGTAACCTCCGTATCATCGACCTTATAAATGATATCTCCCGGAAGCAGTCCTGCCTCCTCTGCCGGAGAATCTTTAAAAACCTGTGTAAGCGTGATGATACCGGTCGTATTGTTCTGGGTCATTTCCACGCCGATGCCATAGTAGCTGCCGCTCGTCGAATCCTTCATACTCTGGTACTCTTCCTCGGTATAATAGGCTGCATAGACATCATCGAGACCGGCAATCATGCCTTTATAAAGATAGGTTTCCACTTCCTCCGTATCGATCTCATTCAGATAATACTTTTCTACCAGATCCTCGATCTCGGTAAGCTTCGCTTCCACCTCGCTGCTTGTCAGATTCAGCTGACCGCTTTCTGCCTTCTTTGCATCGGAGGCCTTCGAAAGCGTCTGATTTACAAAGAAAGCTCCGCCCGCGACTACCGCGGCAGCTATCACACCGACAGCCACACCGCCGAGAAATTGTTTTTTATTTTCCATCTTTTTTCTGTCCTTCCTGCTGTCAGCCGCCGACATAGGATGTCGGGTTTACATAACTCCCGTTCTTAATCACGCCAAAATGGAGGTGGTTACCGGTAGAATAGCCGGTGGAGCCCACCGCTGCGATGGTCTGGCCGGCAGTCACACTCTGGCCGACACTGACATAGAGTGCAGAACAGTGCATATAGACCGTCGACAGCCCGTTTCCATGAGAAATGACGATATAATTTCCCGCCGAGCTGCTGTAGGTAGCCGTGGTCACACGTCCGGAGGCTGCTGCGATGATGGCCGCACCGGAAGATGCACCGATGTCGATCCCCTTATGATTCGTGGATGCGCCTGCCGTCGGCTGGGCACGGTTCCCAAAACCGCTGGTAATGCGATGACTGCTGGGACAGGGCCAGAGAAATCCGGAGGCGCCGCCGTCCCCGTCACTTTCCTGGGCATTCGCCGCCGCTGCTGCCGCGATCTGCTGTTCGATCTGATCCAGAAGCTTCTGCTGCTTGGCGAGATCGGCCTTATACTCCTCCGCATTGCTGTTTTCACTGTCGATCTGATCCTGATAGCTCTGAATCTGAGCCGTCTTGCTGGCAATCAGGGAATCTACGGTTTTCTTCTGCTCCTCTGCAGCAGAGACAAAGGCATCGAGCTCTTCCTTCTCCGATTCCAGCTGCTTCTTTTTCTCCTCCACCGCCTTCTTCTGGGCGATGTATTCCTCCAGCATACTGCGATCGTAGGCCGTCATTTGCTCCGCATAACTGGATTTATTCAAAAAATCTGCCATATTCTGAGAGGTCAGCAAAATCTCAAAGAAGGAAGTATTCCCATTCTCATAGAGGTATTGGATTCGCTTCTTCATATCCTCATACTGCTGGGCTGCCGTGGCCTGCGCCTCGGTAAGCTCGTCCTCCGCGGTGCTGATCTCCTCTTTTTTGGCCTCTATCTCCTCCTCCAGCTTTTTGATCTTCTGGGAAAGGCTATTGGCCTCCTGATCGAGCTTCGAAATATAGGTCTCCAGATCGCTTTTGCTGCTTTCCAATTCCGAGATCTTCTTTTTTGTATTGCTGATATCGGATTTGATATCGTCAATTTTATCCAGCGTATCCTGTTTTTGCTCTTCCAGATCACTGGTATCGATCTTCGCAAATACCTGCAGCTGTTCTCCCGAAAAGATACAGCCAAACATAAGCACGACTGCCAGAGCCACACTTACCAGATGCCTTTTTTTCATCTCTTATACCTTCAGATGTTTCCGAATTGTAAAGAAGCTGCCAAAGAAACCGATTCCTACACCCAGAGCCAGACCTACCGGGAGAAGGATCCGGAACATATCACTTACCGGCAGAAATTCCAGAAGCCCGGTCAGGGCATTGAACCTCTCGCTCACAAAACCGATCAGCTGTGTATACAGATAGTAAAGCAGCGCCAGCGGGAAGGATGCTCCCACGATACCGATGACGATACCTTCTACGACAAAGGGAGCCTTTACAAAGCCATTCGTCGCACCGATCAGCTTCATGATGGCGATCTCCTCTTTTCGGACAGCGATACCGATCGTGACCGTATTGCTGATCAGGAAGACCGACACGCAGAGCAATAAGACGATAACGGCGATGGAAATGTATCCAATCAGCATATTGAAATTCGTCAGGATATCTGCCACCTGGGCGGACTGGTTGATTTTACGCACGCCGTCCACGCTGCCCAGCCATTCTACGAGGCTTTCCTGCTGCTCTACGTCATTCAGGTAGATCTCATAATGCGCCTGATTTGCCAGCGGGTTGTCGTCTGCGAATCCCTCTGCCAGCTCCGGATTGTCCTGGAAATAAATCTCCTTATACTGCTCCCAGGACTCATCTGCCGACACAAAGGTCGCTTCCCGGACTTCCTCGCGTTCCTGAATACGCGCTCCGATGGCCTGAATCTCTTCCTCGGAAAGTCCCTCATCAAAGAATACCGTCACGGCAACGGATTTTTCTGCTTCTTTTACCATATATTGGAAATTTTCCACGACGCAGAAAAAGATGCCGAACAGGAAAATACATGCAGACATGGTTGCAATGGAAGCAAGGGAGAACATCTTATTGCGCCAGATATTCTTAAGACCCTGCTTCAGGCAATAAGCAATGGAACTGATTCTCATTTCTGTGTATACCCAGCATTGCGCTCGTCACTGACAATGACGCCTTTGTTCATCACGATTACTCTCTTCTTCATTTGATCGACAATCTCCTGGTTATGGGTTACCACAAGAACCGTAGTTCCCCGCTCGTTGATGGTCTCCAGAAGCTTCATGATCTCCCTGGAGTTCTTCGGATCCAGATTTCCTGTAGGCTCATCGGCCAGAAGGATGTTCGGCCGATTTACCAGTGCCCTGGCCAGGGCTACTCTCTGCTGCTCACCACCGGAAAGCTGCTTCGGGAAAGACTTATACTTCTCCGCCAGTCCCACCAGAGAAAGCATCTTCGGCACATTTTTCCGGATATCCTTGCTCGGTGTCACGATGACACGCTGGGCAAATGCGATATTCTCATAGACATTGCGATCCTTCAGAAGGCGGAAATCCTGAAAAACCACGCCCAGCTTTCTCCGGTATTTCGGAATCGCCCGGGGCTTCATTTTATTCAGATTGATTCCGTTGACCTTGATGGTGCCGGAGGTCGGCTCCAGTTCCTTCAAAAGGAGCTTGATCAGCGTGGATTTTCCGGAACCACTGTTTCCTACGATAAAGACAAATTCCCCTTTGTCGATATGCAGGCTGACACCATTCAAGGCCTGCACACCTGTGGCATAGGACTTTGTCACATTTTGCATGTCAATCATTTTCTTCTCCTTAATAATCCATGGATTCCATGTATTTCATATATTTTACCACCATCAAGGCGATCTTGAAGGTGATGGCATCCTCGAATACCCGCAGGTCAAGACCGGTGCTCTTCTGCAGCTTGTCAAGCCTGTATACCAGGGTGTTGCGATGAATATAGAGCTGTCTCGAGGTCTCGGAAACATTCAGGCTGTTCTCGAAGAATTTATTAATCGTCGTCAGGGTCTCCTCATCGAAGTCATCCGGTGACTTGCCGTCAAAGATCTCCCGGATAAACATCTTACACAGCGGAATCGGAAGCTGGTAAATCAGACGGCCGATGCCCAGTGTGCTATATGCAATAATATCCTTCTCATCAAAGAAAATCTTTCCTACGTCGAGAGCCATCCTCGCTTCCTTATAGGAACGGGATACCTCCTTGATCTCGCTGACAATGGTGCCGTAGGCGATATGGATCCGCTCGCTGTCCTCATTATTCAAAAGATCACAGATCACCCGCGCGATGCGCTCGAGATCCGGATAGCCCTCGCCTTCCGCCAGCTCCTTTACCACGATGATATTCTTCTCGTCGACGGCCGTAATAAAATCATGGGACTTGGCTCCGAAGAGTGTCCGCACATTCTCCAGAGAAGCCATGTCCTTCTCCCGCCCTGTCTCAATGACAAAGACAGCCCGACGTACATCCGTCTGGATATGCAGCTTCTTCGCACGATTATAGATATCTACCAGAAGAAGGTTGTCCAAGAGAAGATTCTTGACAAAATTGTCTTTATCGAAACGCTCTTTATAGGCCACAAGAAGGTTCTGGATCTGGAAGACAACCAGCTTCCCGATCATATAAGCATCCTCACTTCCGCCATTCAGCAAAAGGATGTATTCCAGCTGTGTATCATCAAAAATTTTGAAAAACTGGAAGCCCTGGATCACCTGGCTGTCCGCCGGGGAATCGATAAAAGCCAGGACGGAACCGGTATAGGCGTCCGCCTCCGGAAATGTAGATGCAAGAACTTTTCCCTCGGTATCTATTACGCAAAGGTCGATTCTTGTAATCCCTTTGAGTCCGTCAATTGTGTTTTGCAATACCTGATTTGAAATCATAGTCTCTCCGCTCCTTTTCTTATACTGTTTTTGCTCTTTGTGCATATCGCCAGTCCTTCTCCCATTTCATTTCCAGCAATATTTACAATAAAAAATCCCCATTTTTTCTTGAAACATGAAATACCTAACCTATATACTAATGCAAAACCACAAAAAAGAAAAGAGGAAATGCAACTTTTTTATGCATTTCCTCTTTTCTTCCCTGTTTTATTCTCCAATTATTTCCTATACATAGTTCACAAAGAGAGAAATTTTCTTTCCCTTGCTTTTTCCTTCTCCCTATGTTAGCTTGGATCCGGGAGAGAAAATAGAAAGGAAACAACTGTTACTATGTCTTTTGCAAAAAAAATGAAACTGCGGGACATCCTGCTGATTACCCTTGGAACCGCCCTGATGGCCTTCTCTGTAGCGTCCGTCTTTGACCCTGCAAGCCTCATCACCGGCGGTTTCTCCGGTCTGGCCATCATCGTCCGCCAGCTGACCAAACATCTGATACCCGGCGGCATCCCCTTGTCCGTCACCAACCTCGCGCTGAACATTCCGTTCCTGCTGCTTGCCATGAAGGTGAAGGGCTTCCGCTATCTGCTGCGAACCGGCTTCGCTACCGTTATGCTGTCCTTCTGGCTGTCCGTCCTGCCCGTCTTCCCTATTGCTGAAGGTGATCTGCTGCTTTCCGCGCTCTACGGAGGCATCATCATGGGCGTCGGCATCGGACTTGTCTTCGTAGCCCAGGCGACCACCGGCGGCACCGACCTGATCGCTGCCATCATCCAGCATTTCATGAAGCATTACAGCACTGCCAGCATCATGTGGCTTCTGGATACCCTGATCGTCGTCTTTGGTGCCTACCTCTTCGGAATCCAGATGGCGCTCTATGCCATCATTGCCATCTATCTGACCTCACGCATCGCGGACGGCCTCATAGACGGTATGAAATTTTCCAAGGCTGCCTTCATCATCACAGAAAAACCGGATGAGCTGTCCAGCCTTCTCATGACTGACTTAAACCGCGGCGTCACCGGCATCCCTGCCACCGGCATGTATTCCGGCGACGCCAAGAATATGCTGTTCTGCGTCGTAGCCAAAAAGGAGATCGTGCAGCTCAAGGAGCTGACAAAGGACTGCGACCCCAACGCCTTCGTCATCGTGACCGATGTAAGAGAAGTGCTCGGGGAAGGCTTTATCGAACGCTAAAGCACAGCTTAAAATTCAAACACTGCCACTCCATAGCCCGGAAGCGGATAAGCGATTGCATACGGCTGGCCGTCACACTCGCCTTCCTCGGCCTTGTATACAGTCGGTTTCTTCGCACCGCTTCCGCCAAACTCTGCCGCGTCGCTGTTCAGAACCAATCGATATTCCTTCTTCTCCGGCACGCCGACGCGGTAATCCTCTCGCTCCACCGGTGTGAAGTTGCAGACGAAGAGCAGATTCTTCTTTTTCGCCTTATCGTAGCGCACGAAAGAGAAGATGCTGCGGTAGCCGTCATTCGGATTGATCCAGCGGAAGCCGTCCGGATGAGTGTCCTGCTCATAGAGAGCCGGGGTCTTCTGATAGAGATGCAAAAGTGCCTTTACAAAGTCCTGCAGTCCCCGATGTTCCTCCTGCTCCAGCAGATACCAGTCTAATTCTCTGGCCTCGCTCCATTCCTGCAGCTGGCCGAAATCCTGTCCCATGAAGAGCAGCTTCTTGCCGGGATGTCCCAGCATAAAGGCATAGGCTGCCTTCAGGTTCGCAAATTTATCTTCATAATTTCCAGGCATTTTATTCAGCATCGAGCATTTCAGATGCACTACCTCGTCATGTGACAGCACCAGGATATAATTCTCGCTGTAGGCATAGGTCATGGCGAAGGTCATCATATTGTGGGCGCCTTTTCGGAAATAAGGATCGAGCTTCATATACTCCAGGAAGTCATTCATCCAGCCCATATTCCACTTGAAGGAAAAGCCCAGACCATCGTCCTCCGGTCTGCCTGTTACCTTCGGCCATGCAGTCGACTCCTCGGCAATCGTCACGACGCCCGGGTTGCGGCCCAGCAGCACGGAATTCAGATGCTTGAAGAACTCGATGGCCTCGAGATTCTTATTGCCGCCGAACTTATTCGGAATCCACTGACCTGCCTCCTTGCCATAATCGAGATAAAGCATGGAAGCCACCGCGTCCACGCGAAGTCCGTCTACATGGAACTCCTCGATCCAGTACAGGGCATTGGCAATCAGGAAGTTCTTGACCTCATTCATTTCATAATTAAAAATCTTGGTTCCCCAGTCAGGATGCTCGCCCTTTCTGGGATCCGGATACTCATACAAGGGCTGACCGTCAAAGTCTGCCAGACCATGCGCGTCCTTCGGGAAATGTGCCGGTACCCAGTCCAGGATGACACCGATATTCTTCTGATGCAGGTAATTGATCAGATACATGAAGTCCTTCGGGCTTCCGTGACGGGAGGTCGGTGCATAATAGCCTGTGACCTGATAACCCCAGGATCCGTCAAAGGGATGCTCTGCAATGCCCATCAGCTCTACATGGGTATAGCCCATCTTCTGAACATAATCTGCCAGAGAATGTGCCAGTTCCCGGTAATTATAGAATCCATCCTCCTCAGGGCCGTGGGGATGCTTCATCCAGGAACCCGGATGCACCTCATAGATGGCCATGGGTTCTTCCTTCGGCTCCTTCTTTTTTCGTTCCGTCATCCACTTTTCATCCGACCAGACAAAGTCCATCTTGCCGGAAATCCGGGATGCCGTGCCCGGGCGAAGCTCTGCCTCGGTCGCATAGGGATCTGCCTTATAAAGCAGTCTGTGATCCTGCGCTTCAATCAGGTATTTATAGAGGCCGCCAGGCTGTACGCCCGGGACGAACACTTCCCAGATTCCTAAGGGCTCCAGCCGCTTCATCGGATGGCTCAGCTCGTTCCATCCATTGAATTCGCCGATCACATGTACCTGCAGCGCATGGGGTGCCCAGACTGCGAAGTGTACGCCTTCCTGTCCCTCATGCTCAGTCAGATGTGCGCCCAGCTTCCGGAAGATATCATAGTGGTTGCCCTGCCCAAACAGGTACTGGTCAAAATCACTGACGAAGCAGCTTACCTTCTCTGCCTTTTTTCCATGCTCTGTCTTTGCTGCCTCTATCTTGACCGGTTTGTTCCCCTGTGCAGCCCTCTTTGCCGCCTTCTCTGCCTCTCTTACTTTGGCGTCCGCCCGTGTTCTTTTTCCTTTCATAACCTCTCTCCTGTATACTTTCTAAAAATGAATAGAACTGCTTCATACGTCCTCAGCAGCTAGTGCTTCCGGCTGTACTGAATCGTTACGAATAAATCCCGTGCATGAACTGGTGTACCAGTGCCTCGATCTCTGCTTTCGTGATCTGCACGTCTTCCCTCTGACTGGTTTCCTGTTTCATCACGATATAGTACAGAACCAGCCCGATGAAGCCTAAGGAAAACTGCCGCTGCCGCCCGTGCATATTGCCCAGATCTGCCGAGGCGTCGATGAAAATCTGCTCGATGACCTGCTGCAGGCGAAGCACCATGGGACGTGCTGCCTGATAAGCGTCATTTCCCTTGGCCGAATGGTAGAGTGCTACGAAAAGCGCTGAAAACTTCGGTTCCCTTTCCACAAAGGACGCCGCCGCCTGAGCCGCCGCGCACAGGGTATTCTTCAGATCCCCGTGGTAGGTGCAGGCTTTTCGAAGCTCTTCCGCAAAACCCTCGCTTCGCTCCTGAAGCAGCTGTTCCAGAAGACCATATTTACTTTTAAAATAATAATACAGCGTCGGCTTCGTCACGCCTGAGCGCTCCGCGATCTCCTGTACACCCACCGCGTCGTAGCCCCTGGTATAAAATAAATCCAGCGCCGTCGCAAGTATGATTTCCCGGTTATCCATAGCTCCTTCCCTCTCCTAAATGCTGCTGATTCTATGTCTGGTTTCATTATATACCGAGCGGTATAAAGCGTCAAGGATTTCACGTTCTCTGTCACGCAAAAAGAAAGCTGTAAAATGATGTATTCACCATTTCACAGCTTTCTTTCCTTTACCTGGCAGCATATCTTTTGTACATGCTCATTGCCCCAAACGCCGCCAGCGGGTATCTTATGTCGTTCTCCTTCTGTAGTTCGCAGTTTATTCCTTCCGCCAGCAGTAAATCATAAAACGCTTTTCCAATCACACTGTCGCCTGTTACAATGATTCGGACATCGTCCTGTTCCGCGAAAAAAGACTGCTTCTGTAAAAGATCCACGTCACTTTGCAGAATCACCCCCAGAAGATAACTGCGAAGCTGCGCTACATTATCTCCCGAAAATAAATCCTTCAATCTTATAAGAAACAGAGCCCTTGTAACGCCCTCCTCTTTTGCGATCTGGTATCCTTCCCGAACTTTTTCCCAGATATAGTCATCTGCTTTGAGAAACCCATGCTGTAAGGAATCCGACAGGATCGTTTCCTTTGTGATAACGTCCATCAGTTCTCCCGAAAGCGTCGTCTTGCATCCATATGCGGTTCCGTCTTTTCCTACATATACAAATTTGTTATGGGAGCCCGGAAGGACACAGATCGTATTCTTCCCGAACCCATATTTTTCAAGCAATGCATAGGTTTCTGTTTCCTCACCCCGCATGATGTCAAATTCCTTCCATTGCCTGCCGTCTGACAACAATTTCATAGAATTCTTTAGCCCGGGGATAAATAGGATTTCTCTCTCAAAAACCTCCGGAACTGCTTTTTTTACAAAATTTTCATAGTAGGTTTCCATCGGAACCGGTGCTTCCAGATGCGGAATTTCACAGATTCCAAGATTGCTGGTCAGCATGCCGCTGGCAATGACAGCCTCTATCTTAGAATCGGAAAGCTTAAATTCCGTATAGATTTCTTCCAGCATTTCCCGGATTCCTTTTTTCCAGATATCGGTCGTTCCGGCTACTGCACAGCTTTTCGCACCGATGGGCTTTTCCTTTACTGCTATCAGCTCTTTCTGATATTTCCACAGGCAAATGCGTGTTTTTGTCGTTCCTCCGTCGATGGTAATACAATATCTCTCCATAGGATTATACTGTCTGCACCTCCTCCACCAGTTCCCTGGCTGCCTGCTCCAACTCTTCGTATTTCTCTGTCTTCGTAAGCTCGGACAATTCTCCGGCTATTCCGTAAAAGTCTGCTCCGGCTGCTTTCCACTTAGCGATATTGCCCCTGGACACGCCTCCGGTCGGTCCAGCCAGTATCTGGTTCAGCGGTCCCTTGAATGCCTTGATGCATTCTGTCGAATACTCGGAAGCCGGAAAAACCTTAATCATGTTTACACCCAATTCCAGTGCCTGTACCATTTCCGTCGGTGTATAGCAACCGCAGATAACCGGCTTCTGATACCGGTTTGCACAGCGAATCACGCCTTCATTTACCGTAGGTGTCACGATATATTCTGCTCCATGAAGAATCGCCAGCCTGCAGGAGGTTTCATCCAGTACCGTTCCCGCTCCTACCAGAAGCTCCGGGTCGCCTGCGAGCTTCTCGATTACAGATAAAACTCCAGGCGTATTCATCGTCACTTCTATATTGTGAATGCCGCCTTTTTTCATCGCTTCCGCGCCCTTCAAGGCTTTTTCGGCATCATCCACACGAAGAATAGCTATGATTTTTTTCTCCAGAAGCAGTGAAAGAATTTCGCAATAATTCTTCATATCAAAACCACCCTTTACTCATTATATTTTTCCAGATCCAGCATCCCTTCTGTCTTCGCTACGATGGTGGTACAAACGGCATCACCCCATACATTCATCACGGTTCCCGTGATATCCAGATAAAAGAAGACTGCGGAAATCCAGCCAACCACCTGTACCGGAAGTCCAAATGCATTTACCACGATGACTGCCATCGCGATTCCGCCGCCGGGAACGCCCGCACAGCCGATGGAAAATGCGATGCCCATAATGACAAACAAAAGCAATTCTGCCATGTTCGGTGTGCCGCCGGCAGCATAGATTCCAAGCATAATATAAAGCGGAATCTCGATCGCCATGGAATCCATATTAAAAGTAACTCCAAGCGGGATACCAAAGGCAGACATCTCTCTGTCTACACCCATATTTTCCACGCACTCCATATTGACCGGAAGTGTCGCTGCACTGCTGGTGGTAGTAAAGGCTGTTACCATCGCCGGAATATACTTCTTTATAAACTTCAGCGGACTGAGTTTTCCTACAAACTTCAAAAGGCCAAAATAGCAAATCACAATCTGAAGAACAAAAGCAACCGAATATGCAATCAGGAATTTACTCATTTCCGTTACGAAGGATCCTGTCAGTTCCGAAATGGAGGAGGCCATCAAGCCCACGATACCAATCGGTGCATAATACATGATTCCGCCGACAATTTTCAGAATCAGATCCTGACCGGCATTCAAAAAATCTTGAACCCCTTCCTTTGATTTGCCTTCCGGAAGAAAAATAGTCGCCAGACCCACAAAAATAGATAAAAATACAATCTGAATCGTATTGCCCTCTGCGATACAGCCAACAAAATTTTCCGGCAGCCAGTCGATAAACATGTCTGCTGTAATTGCCGTGACCTCATATTGCACATCCGGGAGGGTAATGCCCTGACCCGGCTTGAAAATCAGGCCGACCGCGCAGCCGATGATACAGCCGATGGTTGTCGTGATCAAAAAATATCCTATGATCTTTCCGGCCCATTTTCCCAGCTTTCCCGCATCACCGATATTGGCAAAGGCAGAGGCGATGGAAAAGAATACCAGTACCGGAACCAGCATTTTCAGCAGTCTGGTAAAGATCGTTCCAAAAGGTGCCAGATATGCTGCCTTATCTCCCAGGCCGATTCCGAGAATCACTCCCAGAACTGCCGCGCCAAACAGCAAAACTGCGTAATGTTCATATAATTTCTTTATCTTCTTCAGCATATGTTTTCCTCTCATTTATCTTAAGCTGTCACAGAATGTCCGAATTCTTTCTACTGCAGTACGGATGCTTTCCTCATCATTTGTATAAGCGATGCGGATGTAGCCCTCCCCGCACGCACCGAAGGCGCTGCCCGGAATGCAGACGACTTTCTGCTCCTCCAGAAGCCGCTCGCAAAATGTTCTGGAATCCAGTCCAAAGGCACGGATATCCGGAAAGACATAGAATGCGCCCTGTGGAATACCGCATTTCATGCCTTCGATGGTTTTCAAACCCTCCAGAAGGACAGTTCTCCGTTTTGTAAAAATTTTTCTCAGTTCGTCAGAAAGCTCCGGATGCTTTAAGGCATATTCTGCAGCGCACTGTCCAAAGGAATTTGCGCAGGCATTCAGATTCTCCTGTGCCTTTACCATGCGATCGATGATCTCTGCCGGGCCTGCCGCATAACCGATTCTCCATCCTGTCATGGAATAAGATTTGGAAAAGCTGTTTACTACAATACATCTTTCCTTCATTCCCGGAATGGTGCAGATCGACTCAAACCGAACTCCATCATATACCAGCGTATTGTATACTTCATCTGAGGCCACCAGAATATCATGCTTCTTCGCCACATCCGCGATAGCCACCAATGCGTCATGATCCAGAACCTCTCCTGTCGGGTTGTTCGGCGAATTAATCAACAGGAGCTTTGTCTTATCCGTGATCCGCTTTTCGATCTCTGAGGCCTTTAAAGCAAAACCCTCCTCCGCCTTCGTAGGAACGCGGACAACCATACCGCCGTAATATTCAATCTGTGCCGCATAGTTCAGCCACTGCGGATCCTGAATCAGGACTTCATCGCCTTCTTCCACCAGAACGGAAATCAAAAGGGACAGCGCTCCCATTCCTCCGTTTGTGACAATAATCTCGGTCGCCGGATCGTAGTGCGCGTCAGCGATTGCTCCGGAAGTACTGATTGCCTTTCGGATTCCCGGAAAGCCTGCATTCGGGGTGTAGTGTGTAATTCCCTGATTCAATGCCTCCGTCGCCGCGTCGCATACCGGCTTCGGTGTCGGCATATCCGGTTCTCCGATTCCCATACTGATGACATCCGTCATCGTTCCCGCCTTGTCAAACATGGCTCGGATAGCCCCCTGCTTCAATTTTGCAGCTCTTTTGCTCACATACTTCACCATTCATATCCTCCTTAATTTTATATTATAAAACAGTGTTTTATTTTTAATGTTTAAATTAAAACTTCGAAGTTCTCTGTTTGCCCACATTATAAAACCGCATTTTATAATGTGTCAACA
>CAVHYN010000034.1:0-21057 GCA_963640245.1 Bulleidia sp. | reverse complement strand
ATCGGGGTGACAGGATTCGAACCTGCGACCTCCTGGTCCCAAACCAGGCGCTCTAGCCAAGCTGAGCCACACCCCGAAGCTGTTCACCATCGCGTCACTCGTGACGCAAAATACATTCTACTTGATAAAGAAGAAATTGTCAACAACTTTTTTATTTTTCTTTTATCAAAAATATCAGAGGTATTTTATCTTATAATGCGCCTCACCTTTTTCGTCCAGCTCCATTACGATATAGCTCGGTCTGCGGCCTTCCTGGCGCGGATAAGACATACTGCCGGGATTCAGCACCGTGATTCCCTTTTCTTCCTCCAGACAGGGGCGATGGGTATGACCGAACATGGCGATATCGAAGCCTCTGGCCTTTGCCTCTTCCCTGAGCATATCCGTTCCGACAGAAATATAATAATAATGGCCATGAGTCAGGAGCACCTTATATTTTCCGATCTCAAATTCCTCTTCCCTCGGCAGCTCGCAGAAGAAATCATTGTTGCCGGCCACCATATGAACCGGACAGGCTGCGAGCGCGCGGATCCGCTCCTCGCCGCCCTCCACATCACCGCAGTGAACGAGCATGTCGAGAGGAGCCTCCTGCGCAATTGCTTCCTTTAGATTGCCTTCTTTTCCATGTGTATCACTGACAATCAATACCTTCATACATTCTCTCCCAACTTCTCTCGCATCGCTCGGAGTGCCTTGCCGCGGTGGCTGACTGCATTTTTCTGCTCCATCGTAAGCTCTGCTGTGGAGCACTGAAATTCCGGTACAAAAAAGATGGGATCGTAGCCAAAGCCGCCTTCTCCCCTGGCCTCGTAGCCGATGATGCCTTCGATCGTTCCCCTTGTCGTAAGCTCCCGTCCGTCCGGCAGTACTGCCGCAATCGCGCAGACGAAGCGGGCGGTACGCTGCTCCTCGGGTATATCCTTCAGGCGCTCCAGAATCTTCTGGTTTTTCACTTCATAGGGTGTATCCTCTCCGAGATAGCGCGCAGAGTAGATCCCCGGCTCGCCGTTCAGGTAATCGATTTCCAGTCCCGAGTCATCTGCCAGCACGCAGGCATCGGTCTTGGCTGCCACGGCACGAGCCTTAATCAGGGCATTTTCTTCAAAGGTACTTCCGTTTTCCTCTGCATCATTTACGATACCGGCTTCCTTCTGGGATAGAATCAGAAGCCCGTCCCGACCCAGGATTTCCCGGATCTCCTTCATTTTCCCTGCATTTCCTGTTGCAAATATCAGTTTCTCCATCTCTCTTCTCCTCACTCGGCTGCGTAGACCTTCAGGCAGACATTGCTCTGCTGATTCGTCTCCGTGCGCTCCCAGTTTCTGCGTCCATCGGTGCTGGTATAGCCTTCTCCGTCGCTTAAATCTACCGTATCCTTCAGTTCATCCGAGGCATATTCCACAGCGATGGGATATTTGCTGTCCGGTGTCATAATCTCTATGATCACTGCGAATTTTTGTCCTTCGCTAACCGCCACTGCCTCTTCCAGATCTACCGTATAATAGCCTGTATACTGCAGATAGCCTGCCTGCAGAAGCTTTCCCTCGCTTAGGGATTCCTCCCCGGTATATTCCGGCTGTATGCGGATCTCATATTCCGTATCCGCTCCTGTCGCATAGAAGCCCACTGCTTCCAGCGTCTGATCGCCGGAGGCCGTATAGACATTGGCGAAGCTGGCCGTCTCGGTATTGTAGCCAATCTGTCCGCACCAGCCGCACAGATCCGACTGATAAATCACATCATAATTGTCCGTCGGGTCGACGCGGGTATAGGCTACATTTTCATTTCCGATATTGGTATCATAATAGGAAACATAAAAAATGCCTCCGTCTCCAAAGTCCGTACTCCAGCTGTTCTGGCAGATAAAGGCTCCGTCTCCCTGCGCCGGCTCACGGAAATTTTCTGCCGGGTATGCGTCATCCCAGCCTATGATGACTACATCATGGTTCGAGCCCTTCTCTCCGGTATAGCAATAGCTTGCATTTTCCCGGCTGAAATATGCCGAATCCTGATTCGGATCATCGAAATCCATATACAAAGAGCTTTCCACTCCACCGTGGAGATAGACCGTCTGCTTGATGGCCTCATAGTCCTTCTCATCCGGCATCCGTACTTCCTGAACGTGGTAAACCGGCGAAAGTCCGTCCGGAGAGGCTCCGTCCCCATAGACATCCTCGCTCTCGTAGACCGGCCCTCCCCAGGAGGTCAGGTAAGCCATAGACATAATATAGGAACCGCCCTCTTCTCCGCTCATATGGAAAGGATTGTGATAGTTTAGGTGGTCTCTGGAAAAATCGCAGAGTGTCTCCGGCATCAGAGCCGTCTCCAGCGCCGTCAGGGATGCAAAAGCCCAGCAGGTGCCCTGCTGTCCCTGATCCCGCACCGGTACACTTCGTCCCTCCTCCCGGTAATCATACCGGGACGGGGGAGCGACTTCTTCCTTTGTCCGATCGATCGGCAGGCTTTCCTCCTCATCGCTCTGCGACTCGGTTTCAGCTTCTTCCAGAACTATGCTCTCATCCTGCTGCGTCGGTGCCAGGACGATATCCCTTGCGACCATCATGCAGCAAAGCAAAAAGGCCAGCACTGTCACAATTCTAAACCAGACTTTTTTCATAAATCCTGCCGCGGTCTTCTGGGCGGCTTCGGTCCCGGGAATTGATAGAAATAGGTTTTCAGCATACCATTATAGATCTTCCGGTTCTTCGCTGCCTTTTGTCCCAGATACCGCTCTGCATCCTCGTAGCCCGTGATCAGATACATCGACCAGCTATCCAGCCGTCTGTAGGCTTCCCCGATCTCCCGATAGAGAGCCGGCAGAGCTTCCTTTTCCTCGAGCCGCTCTCCATAAGGCGGATTCGTAATCACAAAGCCGTATTTTTTCGGATGCCGGAGCTCTGCGACCGGCCGCGCCTGAAAATGAATCAAGTGATCGACACCGGCTTCTCTGGCATTCTCTCTGGCTGCCTTTACCATATCCGGGTCGATATCATAGCCTTGAATGTCTGTCTCGAGATCATCCTCGATCAGATCATTCGCTTCCTCCACCGCACCGTACCAGAGCTTTCTGGGAATGATATTCGTCCAGTCCTCCGCCACAAAGTCGCGGTTCATGCCGGGAGCTATATTGGCTGCCATCATTGCCGCCTCGATGGGGAAGGTTCCGCAGCCGCAAAAGGGATCGACCAGGATCCGGTCGCCCTTCCAGGGTGTCAGCATCAAAAGAGCCGCAGCCAGTGTCTCCGTAATCGGAGCCTTGCTGGTCAGCTTTCGGTAGCCTCTCTTATGAAGAGAGACACCGGAGGTATCGATGCCAACCACTGCCTCGTCCTTCAAAAAGGTAATGCGGACGGGGTAGGAGGCTCCATCCTCTTCAAACCAGCTTAGACCGTAGCTGCCCTTTAGGCGTTCTACCATTGCTTTCTTTACGATGGACTGAATGTCCGACGGGCTGAAAAGCTTACTTTTTACGGATGTTGCCTTTGTCACCCAGAATTTTCCATTTTTCGGGATGTAATTCTCCCAAGGAAGAGCCTTGATGCCCTCAAAGAGTTCGTCGAAGGTCTCCGCCCGGAAGCGCCCCACCTGTAGGATGACGCGCTCTGCACTGCGCAGGAAGATGTTCGCCCGGCACAGAGCCTCCATATCTCCGATAAAAGTCACACGGCCGTCCTCCACCAGGCTGACATCATAGCCCAGATCGATTATTTCACGTTTCAGTACTGCCTCCAGGCCAAAATGACAGGGGGCAAGAAATTCATATGTCTGCATCTTTTTCTCCGTTTTGCCCACTTACCAGCGGTCACTGAAAATCAGCGCGATCAGCCGCACCAGAAAGATCACCAGAGCGACCGGGATCAGAATCGGAAGTACCAATGACAGGATACCACCGATGATAGCACCAATCAGCACAAGCACCAGAATGATGACCAGCGCCACCAGAAGCTTCCCATACCAGGTATTAAAATTAAACTGCTTATACTTGATATCGATTCCGCCCTCGTCGTTCATCTCAGCGCGAAAGCCCTTCTCTCTTTCCGGCTCCTCGTCAAAGCTGCCAAAGCTCCGGCCATTTTCATAGCCGTCTCCCTGCGTATCCAAGATGGTACGGGCGATCAGCCTGGGATCGCCAAGCTCCTCCAGGACGTCCTGCTCCCGTCTGCCGGCTGCGATTTCCTGGGATATATAATTTTGATAATAGCGCACATTGTCTTCTACTACAGCCTGGGGTACCTTGCCGGTCAGCGCTGCCCTCAGTCCGCTTACGAATTCATTTCGTTCCATATTTATCACTCCGTGCCCCTATCTTATCCTATGGCTTTCTCCCCTGTCAAGTCACGTCGCCTTTATTCCTCGGAATCTTCACATTTTGGGGATTCCTCTTCCCGGTTTTTCCGTTTCTTTCTCTTTTTCTTCACGATTCGAATCACGATGATAATAATGAGCAGAAGTACAACCAGTACACCGATGAGAACATAGAGCAGAATGCCTCCCGGCTCCTCTGTCACGCAGAAGGTAAGCTCTGCAGAATCCGCCTCGAATACCAGATAGCTTCCATCCTTCTGATAGGAAATCTTTTTCCAGCTTCCGTCCTCATTTAAGCGGTAAAGACCCGGCTTTCCGACCATCTCCGGTGCGATAAACCGAAGCTTATAGGATACCTCTCCGGTCAGAACGGGATCGCGTAAGGTCGATGTCCACTGCTCCAGCACAATGCCCTTTGTCGGCACATTGTCCGTATCTTCTTCCGCCTCGGTCAGGATAAGCTTTGCATCCAGACTGAAGGTTCCCTCGGCCAGAAGGGTAGAATGTGCCAGATCCCGCATCTGATCGCTGGCTACCGCCGTGGATTCTGTCGTATACAGGACATCCAGATCCTTTGAGAAGGTCATGTGTGAGAGATCGGCCTCCTCCCATTTTCCATTGTAGCCTTCTTTTTCCGGAATCTCCGGATATTCTACATCCGACAAATCATCGCCATACTCGAAGGGTACGGTTTTCAGCACCTTGCCATCTGCTGTAAAGCGAAGCTCAAAGTTTTTGAAGTCTGCCGGAATATCTGACTTTGCGGCGAGCTCTTCAAATTCGACCGGCTCTGCCTTTTCACCATAGCTGATGTCATCGACTCCGCCATAGATCTCATTTACGAAATAGTTGCCGGAGATCTCGCCTTCCTCATCCAGGGAACCGGCGATGCTTCCGATAAACTCGTCCGCCTTGGTCACCTCTATCAGGCTGTAGCAGTCCTTGATATCCTTGCCCCATCCGGCGATACCGCCTACGTAATTTCCGCCCTCCAGGGTGCATTTTGCATAGGAACGGCGAATCAGGGACTGGGAATAGCCGGCGATACCGCCTACATAATTACCATTTGTACTTAAGACACTTCCGTAGCCCTCACTGTCGGTCACCAGGCCAAGCGCCATATTGCCGACGATGCTGCCTGCGCTATCCTTCTTCGAGGTAATCTCGCCCTTATTGATACAATTCTGGATAATAGCCTTGGTCTCCAGCGTAAAATTCAGGCTGCTGCTTCCAAGCTTTGTGATGTCATCCTCCGGATCTGTATCGTATTCGATGGCCATGGATCCGGCGATGCCGCCGATATTGATATCGCCCTCGATCTCGCCGAAGTTCTGGCATCCGTAGGCCTTTCCACGGGTTGTCTTTTCAATCTTTTCATCTGACACATCAACGATGCGGTCTTCCAGCGAATCGCTGGTATCTGTCGCATCCGTCACCAGATCGATCATCGTATTCATGACCGTGCTGAACTGACTGTTGATTTCCCGGAAATCATCGGCCAGATCTCCAGTCATATCCGAGATCTGATCGCCCAGCTTTTCGAGCTGTTCCGAAATGCCGCCCACGGCACCGTAGAGCCGGTCACCCTCCGTGCGGTAATCATCCCCGAAGCTCTCAAACGAGAGATCGATGCCGGAGATATCCGCCCCCATCTTGTCGAGAGCTGATTTCATCGCTGTCAGTGCACTGTCGATCTCCGAGCTCATGGTTTTCATGCCTTCCAGCGCATCCTTTTCGGCATCCTTTACATCTTCCGACTGCAGCAGCTGATTCAGTTTCTCCTGGGCAGTACTCCAGGCCTTCATGCCGTCGCTTAGATCATTGGCGGCATCACTAAGGCTTTGGATCAGTGCGGTAAGATTTCCATCCTGCTGATAGGCTGTCAATGCGTCCGAAGCCTTCTTTGAGGCACTTGCCAGCTTCTCCGAGGCTTCATTCAGGGAAGCCTGGATGCTCTGCACTTCGTCCTTATGCTCCTCCCCCTGAATCGTATCCAGGATGTCGGTTATCCTCTTTATCTCGTCATTGACGCTGCCCGATACATTCGACAGCTGGCTCAGCGCATTCTTCGCATCCTCGACACCGGCCTTGATGGCTGCATCGGATTTTTTGATCTTTTCAGTATTCGTATCCGCCCATTCTGTCGTTTTTTTCGTCAGGGACTGGGCACTATCCTTCGCGTCATCCGCATAGTCCGAAATCTTGTCCATCCGATCGGAGATATCCGAGCGTGAATCATCGAGATTCTCGATGGCGTCATCCACCAGATCGCTTAATTTATTGATCTGGCCTCTGAGCTCTTCGATCTTGTCCTCATCAAAGCGCAGGGTCAAATCCGGTGCCATCTGGCCTGTGATGCCGCCTACATCCTTACGGCCCTGCACAGAACCATAATTCTGATTGCCGCTTAGGTAGCCCGAAGAACGGCCTGCTACACCGCCTACATTATAACCGATATGCGGATAGCCCACGGAACCTTCGTTTTTGCAGTTCTGTACGACGCCCGAGGAATAGCCGCAGATACCGCCGGTATCCGTCGTCGTATTGACTACCTCGGTCTTCTCATCACTGCTGGTCAGCTGTTTCAGGTTTGTATCCAGGTTCAGATCCTCAAGGGCTGCACCCTCTTCCTGTTCGCCAGTATTGACCTCGGCCTCATTGGAGCAGCTGATGATCTGCCCCAGGTTTCGTCCTACGACGCCGCCGGTACTGTGGGTTCCTGTGATACTGCCGCCCACGGAGGAGCTGTATATGGAGCCGCTCTCCTCATTGATACCTGCGATGCCGCCTACATTGGTCTCGCCATCGATGGTCCCGTTGAAGCTGCAGGAGATAATCTGTCCGCTGTTGCTTCCTGCGACACCGCCGATATTTTTCTTCGTGCCGGTCGGTGTCAGGGTTCCTTCTATATGTAAATCTTTTACAGTCGCACTTTCCTGTACATAGCGGAAAAAGCCCTCATTCGATCCATCCCCGTCAAAGGTCAGGCCGGAAATCTTATGCCCGCCGCCATCAAAAGTTCCGCCAAAGGTCGGGATCGAGGTGAAATCCGAATCCGTCACATCCAGATCTGCTGTCAATACCACAGTCTTTCCCTGAGACCAGGTATCCAGCTTACAATTTTTCGAAAGAGCAATCAGATCCTCGACGCTCCCTATCGTAATCGTTTCATTTTCTGCATAGCTTGTCACGCCGCCGGAAAAGGCCAGAGACAGCGTCAAAACTGCTGCCAGGAGGCCTGCGGCTGCCCGCTTCCTTTTACCAGTCATCTTCTTCATCCTCCTCTTCATCCAGCTTTTTCACCTGATTGATATCCACGACAGCATTGATGTCACCGTCTATCAGGCCGTGAATCTCTGCATCGATCTGTCCGGAGATATAGCCGCGCACTCGGCCGTCGACATGCACCTTGCCGCTGACGCTGTGGGTTCGCTCCGGATACTTGATATTGAAGCTGGAGCGCTCCAGAATCTTGTCTCCCAAAATCAGGATCGCAGGCAGAATGGCCATAACCAGGAACATGGAAATCAAGGTACCACGTCCCAAGCAAACACCGATGCCGTAGATAGCCGGGTTTGTCGTAATCAGCGCGATCAACACACCGGCCGTTGCCATGATGGCACCGGAAGTCACGATGGTCGGGAAGGCCTGATTCAGCGTCGTAATGATCGCCTCTTTGATTGACATCTCCTTTTTCAGCTCAGTATAGCGGTTTGCGATGACGATGGCATAGTCAATATTGGCACCCATCTGAATCGAGCTGACTACCAGATAGCCCAGGAAAAAGAGGGGTGTACTCGTCAGGTAGGGTACCGAGAAATTGATCCAGATACTTCCCTGGATGACGATGATCAAAAGCACCGGCATACCAACCGACTGGAAGGTAAACAAAAGCACGATGATAACGAACAATGCGGACAGGATGCTGATCATCAGGTTATCCTGACTGAAGCTGCTGGAAAGATCGTAATCGCTGGTCGAGTTGCCCACCAGATAGATCTCGGCCTCCTCGCCATATTCCTGTCTGGCTACCTTTCGGATTGTATTCAAAAACTCGAACGTTTCTTCATCCTCCTCCGGGAGATTCAGGCTGATCAGCATACGGGTATACTTCTCACTCTGAAGCTGTTCCTGCCCCTTGGTCAGCTGATCATGGAGATCGTCTAACTTGTCCACCTGTTCCTGGTCAAGGTTTACATAATCCAAATGATCGTAGGCAAAGAGGAACATATCCAGAAGGGGGACTCCATAGCCGTCCAGGTTGTTGATGATGTGGCCATAATCTTCATTCTCGACAGCATAGGCTGTATAGATCAGTCTGGCCTGCTCGATATCCAGATCGGCAAGCTCTGCGAACTGACGCGGTGTCAGACTGTCGGTCAGCATATGCGTATCTGACTTTTGGGAGCTGGAGCCTCCGTCCTCCTCGTCGTCCTCCATCGATACCTCGATGTTCGAAAGTCCTGTGGTATAATCCACCTCATCGTAGGTTTCCAGCTTCTCTAAGACTGCTTTTTCCTTGTCATAGCTTCCGGAGGGCACGATCAATGCCATGATATTCGTATCCCCGAAGGTCTCCTTGATCTTTTTCTCCTCCAGCTGCGCCTCGCTTTGATTCAGCGTATCGATATTATTCTGGCTGAATACATAGGGACACCTATTGGAAAAATAGCAGCCGAATACGATAGCTACTACAAAGATCGGCATCAAGAGCGGATAGATCTTCGTAATCAATTTGCCCCAGCCGAAGATATCCGGGATGAACTTTCGATGATGGGTACGATCGATCCATTTACTGAAAATCATCAAAAGTCCCGGCATCAGCGTGAAGACCGCGATCATACTGAAGACAACCGCCTTGATCAGAACCCTTCCTAAGTCAAAGCCAATCTGAAAATGCATGAACATCATGGCCAGAAGGCCGGACATCGTGGTAAGGGAGCTTGATGAAATCTCGATGATCGCTTTACTCAAGGCTGTGATGCAGGCATCTCTTGGTTCCAGATTTTCCCGTTCCTCACTGAAGCGGTGGCAAAGAATGATAGCATAGTCGATGGACAGTGCCAGCTGCAGGATCGAGCAAACGGAATTGCTGACAAAGGAAATCGTTCCAAAGAGGAAGTTCGTTCCCTGATTCAGAATGATGGCCGCTCCGAAGGTCAGAAGGAGAACCGGAATCTCTGCATAGGTCTGGGATGTCACCAGAAGTACCAGGATGATAATGATGATGACAATCACCATGATCACATTGATTTCCTGCGCCAGCGTCGTCGAGGCATCATTTCCTACCTCGCCGGAGATGGAGACATCATAGTCGGACAGAAGGGTCTTGATGTCCTCCAGCGCCTGCAGGCTTGTATCGCTCTCCGCCTCATCTGTGTAGGTGATGGAATAAAGCGCACTGGTTCCTTTGAAATGGTCCTCGGTGTCATCGAATTCCACCTGGTCAACGCCCTTCACTGCCTCGATCTGATCCACCAGAGCCTCCGCCTGGGGATAGGTGATATTCGAAATCATGATTCGCGAGGTACCATAGGTAATAAAGTTATTGTTCATAATATCCAGACCCTGCCTGGTCTCGGTAGTCTCAGGCAGGTAATCGGTCAGCTCATTGTCGACCTTGACCCAGGATTTCGCAAAAATGCTGAAGATAAACGCTGCAATGTAAATCAGAAAGAACAGATTGCGTTTATCTACGATGAAGGTTGCGAGCCCTTCCATCGGATTTTTTTTCTGTTTCTTTTCCTCCATAAATCGATACTCCTCGTATTTTCTGTTACAGTTCCCGGAAACGCTGTACAAGAAATTCTGTCATTTCTTCCATCGACTGTTTGCTGCTGTCCAGATAGATATCATAGCTTTCTGGATCGCTCCAATCCTTTCCGGTATGGAATTCATAGTATTTTCTCCGCTCTTTGTTGACCTTTTTGATCAGAGTCTCCGCCTCCTTCTCGGTGATTCCCTTCTGATCCATCTTTCTGCGGATGCAGGCCTCCATCGGAGCATTGACAAAGACGCTTAAAACCTTTGCATCTGTCTTTTCCCGAAGGACAAAGTCTGCGCAACGCCCGATGATTACGGCGTCCTTCTTTTTGGAAATATGGCGGATCACATCCCCCTGAAGCTTAAATAAGGCCTCCGACATCGATGCACCCTTGGGCACATACTTGTTTCCGCCGGTGACCATCTCGTACATCCATGGATTGTGCTTTTTTTCATCAAAACGCGCCAGATAATCCTCTTTCAGCTCTCCTCGCTCCGCTGCCATGGAAATCAGATTCTGATCAAAAAAAGCGATATTCAGGGCTTCCGCCAGATGCTCCCCCAGCTCCCGGCCGCCACTTCCGAGTTTTCTCCCGATTGTTACGATTTTATGTACCATCCTTATTTCCTCCCCAAAAACCACATCAGTAGTTGCATTTCTAATTTCATATCACTCCATTACTATTATAAAAAGCTTTTTTCGCAAATAGCAATACACACTTTATGATAATTTGTGTAACTATTCAGAGCCATGGAAACACAAAAAAGGAATCCTGATTTCTCAGAATTCCTTTTCCTATTCAGCGTGGGCGAGAGGATTCGAACCCCCGACCTTTTGGTCCGTAGCCAAACGCTCTATCCAGCTGAGCTACGCCCACATTCCAGTCATTCACATAAGCTGTTTCCTGACTGCCTGAATAGAATAACACAGTTTGACGGGGATTGCAAGCCCCTTTTTAAATTCAGAATTTTCTGAATATTTTATCTCAGTTTACTTTACCCACTGCAGCTGCTCACCGTTTTGCAGGCGTTCTTTCAGCGGCGCCTGTTCGCCCTCCCGATTTGCAATATGCATATCCAGCAATACGTTAATGGTTTCACGGCTTAACGTGCCATCGCCGTAAGCATTTTCAAATTTTGAAGGCCTTTGGAACCCATTTACCTGCTGAGGATCACGGAATGCGGTATCACGGAAGAGGTCTCGCAGATACTTGTCTGCTTCCGTCAGGAATTTGCTGAGACTAAGCAAACTCGGATCCCTTTCATAATTCTCCAGCAGGGTTTTCATCAGCCTCGTTCCCTGTGGTTTGAATTTGATATCGCAGGTCAGCGTCTTGAAAATCTTCGTCAGTGCTTCGTTGATGGCCTTCGCTGCTTTCTTCTTTTTCTGCTCTGCTTCCTTCTTTTTCTTCTCTGTTGCCTCCTTTTCCTCTATACTTCTGTTTTTGTAGTCCTTGACAGCCTCTTCCAGATTCTGCACCTGTTCTTTCAGGTCGGATGCCGCCAGGGTTTCGAAGGTCTCCTTAACATAGGCCGTATGTCTTTCTTTTCGCTCGTTGGCCAGTCGGTTTTTCGTATCCTCATCCATGGGGTGTTCCTTGAAATAGACTACTCCCATCCGGTCGAGACGCCACAAAATCTTCATATAGTGTTCCTTCAAAAGGCCTTTCACCATTTTTCCTACTTCATCATTGTTCTTCTGCTCTTCCAGATTTTTGTTCTTCATGATCTCGTCCAGCTTTTCCGCCTGGTTGGTGATAATCTTTCCTATCGCCTGCGTCACGTCAGTAATCTCCTTAGACTCTGCTGTAAGGAGTTTGCCGTCAGCGTGGGCAGCCTTCAGTGCATCATAAGCAGTTCGAAGCTCTCCTCCGTCTGTATCAGTAAACCAATCCTTCATGCCTTTTTCCAGAGAAGCTACCTTCTCCGGATTGGTCAACATATCGGCCATCTGTTCGCGATAGGATTTGGGATTCGTCTTCGCATAGACCTTCTCTGCTGCCTTCTCCAGTCTGCGGCACGCTTCACGCTCATCCTGCATTCTACGTTTCTCATCCTCCGGTGAAAGCGTGATATTCGAAATAGTATTCTCATCTGCATACATCGCTTTCTCTGGCGGATCTAATTCCTCTCCGGCCGGTTCCTTCACATGCCTATAAGTGCAGCAGACAAGCTGTGCAGCTGCATCCAGAAATTCCTGCTCCTCCTGATCCTGATCCGGGTCAAGGTCACGGCTATATAATTCCCGGTAGCTTTCATTATAGCGTTTCAGGTCTTCAAGAGCTTTCTCTTTATTATAATCCGGGTCTTTCAAATGTTCTTGCATCTGTTTCACGGCATCCCTCACCGGATCTAGCAAGCGGAACTGATTCTCCCAATCTTCTGCTACTTCCATTAGTTTTTCCCACCACTTCACATTATTCGGGAGATCTTTCAGACGTTTCTTATTTTTTTCCAGTTCTCCAAGTCTTTCTTTCTTTTCCTCCTCTGTTTCATTTTCTGGTATACGCTCGTAGGCTGCTATCTTTTGTTCCAGTTTATTCTGTATCTCCTCTTTCTTCGCCAGGTTCTCTCTGGCACTTTTGCATTCTTTGACGTGTCGATCCACATACACCTCTTCCGTCTTCAGGGTATGATTGAGCAGCTCGTAGATGTGCTCCATTTTCTTCTTGATCTGCTCATCCGTCAGGCTCGAATCATACTTGACTTCTATGATATCCATCGCTACATTTTGCGATTGAGTCGGAAGAATACCCATCATTCTCTCTATAAAGATTTGCTTAGTGTTAGCTATGAGACTCATGAAACGCTTAAGCTGCGGATCTTCCGACATGGAGTCCATGTAGGCATTCGATTTCTTCCGGAGTGTCTTGATAAAATCGGTCATATTGGCAACCTTACCATCCAAAGCTGTCTCAACACTTTCCTCAAGAGTCTTCGCATCCGGATTCTGGTAATCCTTTTCATAGCGTTCCAGGATATTCCGTGAGATGGTATACATCGGCTGACCATCCGGATGTTCTTCCAGCTCTCCGCGTCTGCGCTTGTCCATCAGCTTCACCAGGTCGCCATCCGCCTTATCCAGGAGTGCCTCGTAGTCCGTCATCGTACCTGCGATTCGTACAAAGCTCTGAATGAAATTGTAGAGTCCGGCCGGAATATCGATGCCGCCCTTTTGAAGCTCTGTCAGCACAGCCAGGATCTTTTCGACTGAGCTTGCCTGATCCTCTTTTTTAACGATGGTTCGAATCTTTTTCTCTACATCGGCCTTATTTGCATCATAGGCCTCTGCTCCGGCACCGGTGAGCATCGCTCTCAAATGATCGGTGAACCGCGTAGTATTCATACTCTGCATGGAAGCGATGAGGTTCAGGATATGAGCCTGCTCATCATTTGAAAGCTGGTGCACATTACCATAATCGATGACGGTAACTCCGTCCTCTCCCATCATGATATTGCCTGCATGCAGGTCTCCGTGGAAGAAACCGCTTCCGAACAGGGCTTCGTCAAGCCATTTTCCAGTCAGATCCATCAGGTATTTCTGCTTTGTTTTTATCTCTTTTTTGAAGTTCTCCATCTCCGTCATAGCGGTATAGAGAGAGTCCGTATCGCCCTTATTTACGATCTCTTTCCTCTTCTCATCCTGCTGGGCGATGAAACGATCCACAGAGACGCCGGGCGCCCGCTCCAGTACCAGCGTGTTTGCCGAGATCTTCGCATTTGTATCCACCTTCATGGTACTGATATGAAGCACCGGATCCTCGTAGATCTTTCCGGTCTCTACATTCTCCGCCTCCAGACGCAGGTCAAACTCCTTTTTGATATTGCGGACACGCCCCTCAAAGGTTCTGGACATCGCACCCTTGTAATCCTCTCCGGCTTCCAATCCCTGCTCCCGATGAGCCTCGTTATAGGCCTCTTTATCTACATCCTGGGCGCACTTTTCCATAAACTCAAGTTCGCGTTCCATATGGTTTGCCGCATCGGGGCGCAGAATCTTGACTACCTTATCGACGCCGTGGGTGGCACCCTTCTCATAGATCCGGATCAGGACAGCCTGTCCTACCGAAGCCGTACCCAGAACCTTCAGCTTCTCGATGCGATCGATGCTTCCATTGGAATCCTTGATGATACGGTGCAGCTGGGCATCGACGATCTCTTCATCGATGCGTGCCAGATTCGAACGCACGTCCTTTACTGCCTCCTGCATCATAGGCGGCATATTCGAGATAGCAAGTCCCTGCATCATCTTGTGCAGCAGCGGTCCTGCCCCCTTCAGATAGCCTGAAAGGAATCTTCCCTTGATTCTATCTAAGTCACCTTTTTGATAATTCTTCCCCGTATTCGGCGCATTTTTAAAGGCGGAGGCGATCATATTCTGCTTGTCTGCCTCCTTGGCAGAGGTAATATATCCTGACAGTACCTTTTTATTGAAGGCTCCCTCGCCTTCCTTGCCGGTCATGCCCTGCGTCAGAATCTCAGCGACCGTTCGGTCTTCCAGAGTTTTCCAGCTATTATCGTCCTCTGCATCGAGGTCATCTACAGACTCCTTTAAAAGCTCCTGCATGTGGTTGGAAATAGCTGTCACAGCTTGCGTCATCTTTTCCGCCGCAGTACCTAAGATCTCTTTGGTTTCTTTCTCGTCAAGCGTCGATAAGGGATCCGCCGGACGACGCATCGCAATCGCTTGAACCATATCTTTTACTGCCCCATAAGCTGCGTCAAAACCGTCCATGGCGGCAAGCTTATCTGCAAAGATAGCTTCTGCCTTCGGATCCATCAGAAGACGGCAGAATTTCTCAAATCCATCCCGGTTTTCCAGGATAATCTTCTTCAGACGCTCCTCCGTATAGGCAAAGTTGGCATCTGAGCCGGATTTTGATGAGAAGAAAAGCTCTCCCACGAAATTCAGAATCTTCTGTTGCTCTTCCGGCCAGGGTTCCTGATCTCCACTAAGATCTACATCCTTCTTTATCTTATTCTGTACATGGGCTTTTTCCTGCGCCTCCATGCTCTGCATGGCAACGAGGCTTTCCATCGCTGCCTCGGAATTGATATGCACCTTTTCAGCTTCCTCAGCAAGCACAGTGTTCAGATAGTTTCTTACTTTTTCCGCCGGTGCTTGATTTTCCTCGGTACTACAATAGAGGTCTACCATATACCGCAGCTTTCCGCCATCGACAAGAGCCAGTTCTTTTACAGAAATTCCCAGATGGCTGGTCAGAAACTTCTCGTATTGGATGCGGTTGCCCGTCTGCTTTTTCTGGTCATCATATGCCGCACTCGCCAAAAGCTTCTTGGCCATCTTTCTGTCATAGCGGTCAAAATGTGCGCAGACATCCCCTTCTATCTCCTTTGCCCAGTATTCTGCCGTATAGGGAAGAACAACCCTCTTTCTTCCGACCTCCAGGGTCAGGATAGAATCTCTCTGGCTAAGTCTAAAGGTCGTTCCGTTAATTTGTACTTCGGCACTTCCCTCCTCACCCATGCCGGAAAGGGCATCATGAAGGCGAAGGAACTCCTTGCTCAAGGTATTCCCCGGACGCTTGATGAGCTCCGAAGGCCGCTTGTCCTTTAAGAAGAAGGCTGCGACCGTCTGTACCTTTCCGGGCATCGTCTCGATGACATTGCGGGCAGCCTTGTATTCTGCCACTACCGCCCGGGCTTCCGTCTCTTTTGGCTCTTCCCTGAGGCCTCCCTTCAGCTTTTCCAGCTTTCCGGCCAGGCTGCCATGTAAAGTTTGGCCGTCATTGTAGAGATCCTGGAGCTTCTGAATACCACAGCGAATACCGCCCCGGGGATGCAGGGTCAGCTTCATCTTCACAATAAGCTTCTTGTTCTCGGCATACATACGGTCAAGCGTCTGGGCATGACTCTCCAGCATCGCAATTTCCGCATCGTTTAATCCTTCCTGAACACCTCTCGCCTCCAGGTTCATCAGTGCCTGCATATGCTCGGTCAACTCGCAGAGCAGCTCGATTCCCTTTCGCTTCTCATCCGTATTTCGGAATCCGGCAAGCTTGCCCGGCTGATGCGTATAATAAAGCCGGATCTCGCTGGCCGTAAAGCAGCCGAATTCCAGGATACGAGTATCCTTCAGATTCTCTTTCAGTTCCTGATCCTCCTTCAGGATCTGAGCCTCCGCAAAATCCGCCTGTTTTCTCTGGTAAAGAGACTGATAGACAGAATTTTCCGAAGCTATCTCTGAGATCGTAAGACCGAGAAGAATCTTCATCTCATCGTCCGTCATGGGTGCAGGCTCATTGTCTCCCTCACCTGCCAGGCGCTTCTTTGCCTGATAGATCCGAAGAGCCTGGGCATAGGCTTTCTCCCGGACTGTGTCGATTCCACCGTTCAGCAGATATTCCATCTCATTCTTCGGTATCTTCGCCACCTTCCAGCTTCCACTTTTTTCGCAGGCTTTCAGAATCTCCTCTACCTGTTTTTGCAGAGCTTTTTTGTCTGCTTTTGAGGACAGAGATTTACCAAGAAGCTTCTGGATCTGCTGAGCCGTCTGATACTCCCGCCCTTCCTTTTTCTGCTCGGTCAGGGCATGATCGATCTCGGAAAGGTTTGTATCTACATCCAGAAGCATCTCCCGGATCACGGACATCTGAACCGGAAAAGCCGTCTCCTCCTCCGGATTTGCTCCCATCCGATACAGAAGGTTTTTTCTGATCCGCTCTCTGGTCTTCGGGGAGGCAATATTTTCCTTGCTGAGAAGCATGTCTGTCAGATGCTTTGCCATCTGGTAATTCTCTCTCGTAGCACTGCCGGCATTACGGCCTGCCTTTTTGTCCTTTCTCCGATAGAGCTTTCCATTTCTGCAAAGCATGGAATCCTCTTCGGCCTTGGAAAGGACGGTTATGTAATCCTTCATCGTGAGGCTCTCAATGGGATCCTGCTCCTCTCTCTGTCTCTGGAAATCGTATGTCAGATCGGTAAAGGAGACATCCCGACCAATGTAGGCATTCCGATTTGCCTCGATCTCCTTCCGGATCTCCGAAATGCTGTCCAGCTCCTGACGCAGACATTCTCTTGTATTTTTCACGGCCGCATAACGGATTTTATTGTAGGGGAAATAAGCCGCATCCTTATTTTTGATATAGGTGCTGCATTTTTCCATCGCATCGATGTATTTATTCTCGATATCTTCCAATCCTTGCAGGAAGGCATCGATATCCCCATCATTTCGAAGGGCATGGCGCTCCTCCGCTACTGTTCCGAGGGCGTTCACAGCATCCTGGACATTCCGCATATCCTGACTGCCCCGACTCCAGTCGGTGCGGTTATTCGTAAATTCGCTCCGACACTTCAGCTTGCTTCCTCGAAGCGCTTGCTCTTCCAGGACTTCCCATTCCTGTTCCTGTTCCGGCGCATGCTGCTCCATAGAACGGCTTCTCTGAATCGGAGCCTGTGCCTGCTGATTCTGCTCCTGCAGATCTGCTACATTCCCCAACTGCTCCATGGAACGGTTTCTCCGAATCAGATCCTGATCCTGCCTTGGCTCCTGGATATTATTTCTTTTTACTTGCTCTTTGCACATGGCATTTCCTCCCGTTTATGTTGCGGACTCTTTGTAATTATTCAGAACCCATTCGCAGAACGCAGCTTTGCATGGCTCTGAATAGTTACCAGCTTTTCTTTATTTTACGTCCGGAACAGTAACAATACAGCACCATTTTCGTGGTGCTGTTCCCTATTTTACACATTCTTTAATGATTCTTTAAAATAACTCTGCAAAGCCAGAAAGAAAATCTATACTTATCGCGTCATATTTCAACTCAAAAGTAAATGTTTATGGTAGGAGTTTTTCGTATTTGCGCTTTTTAGTATCATAATCTTGATTTATTTACATTTTTCGTGGTATAATACCGTTAAATGTGACGCTATCAGTATCATTTGAAGGGAGTCCTTTCATGAAGCACTTATCTTTATCACTTCTATCCGAAACCGTACTCAGCAAAAGAAAAGCACTTAAGCTTTCTCAGTCAGAGCTATCCAAGGCGACCGGGATCAACCGTTCGCTGATTTCACGTCTGGAATCCGGCGACTACTCGCCGTCTGTCGACCAACTGTTATCCCTTTCCGATGTTCTGGATTTTCAGACCTCAGACGTTATCGTGGAGGAAGATACAGCTTTAATACCTGTCGAGCGCAAGAAAATCGCTGTCGCCGGAACCGGCTATGTCGGTCTGTCTCTCGCCGTGCTGCTCTCCCAGCACAACGATGTGACCGCCGTAGACATCGTGCCTGAGAAGGTCGAAAAGCTGAATAGCTGGGTAAGTCCGATTCAGGACGAATATATCGAGCGCTATTTTTCAGAGCACGAGGAAAGAAAGCTTTCCATCAAAGCCACGACCGATGGTGCATCCGCCTACGCAGATGCCGATTTCATCATCATCGCAGCGCCCACCAACTATGATCCCAAGACGAACTTCTTTGACTGCAGTGCCGTGGAAGCCGTGCTGGAACTCATAAAAAAATCCACTGCCAATCAGAAGATCAAGCCAACCATCGTGATCAAGTCTACCATTCCTGTCGGCTATACCGTACAAGTGCGGGAAAAGCTGGATATGGACAACATCATCTTCAGCCCGGAATTCCTAAGAGAGTCCAAGGCGCTCTACGATAACCTGTATCCGAGCCGCATCATCGTGGGAAGCGATGAGAAAAATCAGCTCGCAGCGGAACAGTTCGCCGCCTTGCTTCAGCAGGGCGCAATCAAGACCTCGATTCCGGTTCTCTTCATGGCGACCACAGAGGCGGAAGCGACCAAGCTCTTTGTGAATACCTATCTCGCGCTCCGTGTGTCCTACTTCAACGAGCTGGACACCTACGCCGAGGTAAAGGGGCTGAAAACCGCGCCGATCATCAAGGGCGTGTGTCTCGATTCCCGCGTCGGTGATTATTACAATAATCCCTCCTTCGGCTACGGCGGCTATTGCCTACCTAAGGACACCAAGCAGCTTCTCGCCAACTATAAGGACGTGCCGGAAAATCTGATTGAAGCAATCGTGGAAAGCAACCGAACAAGAAAAGACTTCATCGCCGACCGTGTGATGGAGATTGCCGGAATGTATACACCGTCCGCTGACTTCTCCGCTTCTCAGGAGGAGAAACAGAAAGAAACCGTCGTCGGCGTATACCGCCTGACGATGAAGAGCAACAGTGACAACTTCCGCCAGTCCTCCATCCAGGGCGTCATGAAGCGCATCAAGGCGAAGGGTGCAACCGTGGTCATCTATGAGCCAACACTGGAGAACGGCACGACATTCTTTGGTTCGGTTGTGGTCAATGATCTGAAAAAATTCAAGAAAATGTGCGGCTGCATCATCGCGAACCGCTATGATACCGTGCTGGACGATGTAGAAGAAAAGGTCTATACGAGAGATCTTTTCAGGAGGGATTAAATGCAAAAGATCCATTTAAACAACAAAACGATTCTCGTCACAGGCTCACCCGGCTTCATCGGGGCGAACCTTGTGTTGCGTCTATTAAAGGAAATGCGCGGCGGCACAGTAGTCAGTCTGGACAATATGAACGACTACTATGACCCGGCGCTCAAGGAATACCGGCTTGGATTGATAGAGAAAGCGGCACAGAGCAGTCCGGTCAAGCACATCTTCGTCAAGGGCTCTATCGGGGATAAAGGCCTTGTCGACCGACTCTTTGCAAAGTACCACTTTGACATCGTGGTAAATCTCGCTGCGCAGGCGGGCGTACGCTACTCCATCGACCACCCGGATGTGTATATCGAAAGCAACATCATCGGTTTTTACAACATTCTCGAAGCTTGCCGCCATTCCTATGACGGCGGTGCAAAGGGCGTCGAGCATCTGGTATACGCTTCGTCCTCCTCCGTCTACGGCGGAAATAAAAAAGTGCCGTTCAGTACAGACGACAAGGTAGATAACCCGGTCAGCCTGTACGCGGCAACCAAAAAATCCAATGAGCTGCTGGCTCACGCCTACTCCAAGCTCTACAATATTCCGTCTACCGGTCTGCGCTTCTTCACGGTCTACGGTCCCGCCGGACGCCCGGATATGTTCTATTTCAGTGCAACAAACACGCTGGCAAAGGACGGCACGATCAAGATCTTCAACTACGGCGATATGCGCCGAGACTTCACCTATATCGACGACATCGTGGAAGGCGTGTACCGCGTGATGCAGGGCGCACCCGAGAAGAAGACCGGCGAGGACGGACTGCCTCTCCCTCCCTATGCTGTATACAACATCGGCGGCGGTCAGCCGGAAAACCTGCTGGATTATATCCGAACGCTGCAAGAGGAGCTGGTGAGAGCAGGGGTGCTTCCGGAGAATTACGACTTCGAAGGACATAGAGAACTTGTCGGCATGCAGCCCGGTGATGTCCCCGTGACCTATGCGGATTCAGGGGCGCTGGAGCGCGACTACGGATTTAAGCCGAAGATCGAAATCCGGGAAGGCTTGCGGAAGTTTGCGGAGTGGTACGCTCGATTTTTCCCAGGGTAAAATCTCGGGATTTCCATGTAACATGAGCTTTTCTTTATAAATAGAATCCTTCACAGGTTTTCCTTTCTTGTAGCAAAAGATTTGCCGGACATTATCTGTTTTTTTTGCGGATTCCGCGTTTTTATCAGATAAGCATCATTTACTGATGAGGCTTTCATCCAGAAGGAAGTCCTCAATTCCGACATACTGGATTCCGCGTTCGTCCCTCCAGGGCTTGATGTAGTCCTTTACGACCACGATCTTTTTGAAAGAATCCGGGATGCGATCTCCTGCTCCTTCTTGACAGGATCGTCAATAGTAAGCGCCGACTGGATATAGTAACGCTCATCTCCCCGGTTGACCACAAAATCAACCTCTAACTGCTTGCGGATATTTTTTCCATCATCCGTTCTGGCGTTTTGCTCCACAACGCCGACATCCACATCGTAGCCCCTACGGATCATTCTTTACCTGATGTCTCTCCAGCACATCCTTGATGTAGGTTCGGGTAAAC
>CAVHYN010000033.1:4477-31901 GCA_963640245.1 Bulleidia sp. | reverse complement strand
CGTACTTTGGGAATGTTGATTTCGAAATGAAATCCAGACCTTTATCTTTCGTGAAGCAGCAGCGGAAGATCCCGTGCTGTATACATGTGTAAGGCGGAGCGTTTTTTAATTCATAGGACGCACTTTCCTATGAATTTAAAAAATAACAGTGCCATCAGATTCTTCTGACGACACTGTTATACTAACAATTTTCGATAATTACGTCAAGCCTGTATCTGCACTGGCTTTTATGCCTGCTGGCTTGCTTCCAGGAATGCGTTCAGTCTTGCTACCAGTGTATCCGGGTCGATGCCATGAACCATAGCTGCCTCACCCAGAGACTCCATCTGATGTGCCGGACATCCAACGCAGTGCATACCCTCGCGCATCAGAATACCTGCCATGTTCTCATCTGTCTTCAGTACGTCAGCGATCAGCATATCTTTATTTACCTGTGCCATTTGAAACTCCTCCTTATAATTCCCCGTATTGTTACCGCCATTTGCGGCCTGATTCATAAATAGCGGTATTATTATAATCTAATTCCGAGTATTTTGCAAGGATTTTTTTGTGTAATTTCTTATACAATTGAAACTTTATGGATTTTTCACTTGTATAATTCGCCTATTTATTATAAAATACACGTGTAAATGGCTAGGAACCATAAAATCACCTGCAGACACTTACCTGCTCTGTGGGATTATAAAAAGGAGGATTTACACCATGGCTTATGTAATTGGAGAAGATTGTCAGGATTGTGGCGCATGTGCAGCTGTCTGTCCGGCTGAGGCTATCAGCGAGGGAGACGGAAAGTACGTAATCGACGCAGACGCATGTCTGGATTGCGGTACTTGCGAGGCTGAGTGCCCGCACGGTGCTATCAGCGCAGAGTAAGCTGACAATGAGCAAAAGAAAAAAGGGGACAGACCGTGAAGGTCTGTCCCCTTTTTTCTTCCTTATTTAGTTCTCGCTCTCTTCTTTCAGAGCCTCCTCCTGCATTTTCTGAATATCCGGAAACATGGAGAGCATAGGCTCCTCATCCTTGCCATGCAAATTTCGTGCCACGTAATTCTTTGTACAGCGCATAACGATAGGTGACAATGTCACAACACCGATCAGGTTGGGAAGCATCATCAGACCATTGAAGGTATCCGAGATATCCCAGGCCAGCTGTGCCTTCATCACCGCTCCTGCCAGTACCACTACTGCAAATACCATTCGATAAATCTTCGTGGCACCGGTACCAAACAGATACTCGCAGGCAGTTGCTCCATAGTGGCTCCAGCCAAGTACCGTTGAGTATGCGAACAGCAAAATCGCGATAGCTACAAAGGCAGAACCCACAAAGCCAAAATGATGGCCGAAGGCGTAGCTGACCAGAGCGCTGGACTCAATGGTTGCCGCCTCGCCGGTCAGCTGACCCGTCATCAGATCGACAGATCCGGAACTCAAAATCGTCAACGCTGTCAGCGTGCAGACCACGATGGTGTCCGCAAATACTTCAAAAATACCCCACATACCCTGACGTACCGGCTCCTTTACATTAGAGCTGGAATGTACCATAACGGAAGAGCCAAGACCTGCCTCGTTGGAAAATACGCCTCGCTTCATACCCATTTTCATTGCCAGGGCAATACCGGATCCTACGATACCGCCGCTTACGGACTTCATCGCAAATGCGCCCTTAAAAATAGATACAAAGACGGCTGGAACGGTAGTAATATTCATGCAAATGATTACAATGGTTCCCACCAGATACAGAACTACCATAAAGGGAACGATCTTCTCGGTAATCGTCGCGATACGCTTCAGTCCGCCCAGAACGACCAATGCCACTGCCGCAAACAGAAAGATTCCTGTCGCCAGCTTCGGAATGCCGAAGGCGCTGTATACGTTGCTGACCATGGAATTGACCTGACTCATATTTCCGATACCGAAGGAAGCGAGCAGACAGAAGCAGGAAAACAGAGCCGCAAGGATGGCTCCCAGTTTTTTACATCCTTTTTTTGAACCCAGACCATCCCGCAGATAATACATGGCACCGCCGGCCCACTCGCCCTTGCTGTTTTTGCGGCGATACAGGATACCCAGAACATTCTCGGAATAGTTGGTCATCATGCCGAAAAAGGCGATGAGCCACATCCAGAATACTGCGCCCGGTCCGCCGACTGCGATAGCGCCTGCCACACCGACGATATTGCCGGTGCCAACTGTAGCCGCCAGTGCCGTACAAAGGGACTGGAACTGGGAGATACTCCGATCCTCCGTATGCTTTGTGATATTTCGATCACTAAAAATGGATCCAATCGTATTCTTCAGCCAGTGTCCCAGATGAGACAGCTGGAAAAATCCGGTCATACTAGTCATCAACACTCCAGTAAAGCCCAGCAAAATCAGTGCCGGCCAGCCCCAGACCACATTGTTGACCGCAGTATTGACATTGGTAATCATCTCAATCATAACCTCTTCCTCCTCACGCGCGCAGCTTCTTATATACGTAAAAAACGGAGACAACCTGTGTTTTGTTGTCTCCGTTGACTTTTCATCATTTTTACTTTCTGCGCGATTTTTTATATCATATCATAGGAAGCAAGAGGCTTTCAAGTATTATTTTCTGTTTTTCCTGCCTTTTCCTTATCTTTTAATCCAGCCTTTCACATAGGCGGACCCGGTTTGAAATTCTTGAAGGTAGTATACTCGGGCATCCACAGAAGATTGATGGTACCGATGGGGCCGTTTCTCTGCTTGGCCACGATGACCTCCGCCAGATTTTTCATCTCTGAATCCTTATTGTAATAGGAATCGCGGTACAGGAACATAACCATATCCGCATCCTGCTCGATGGCTCCCGACTCACGCAGGTCAGAAAGCATGGGGCGGTGATCGGGTCTCTGCTCCACTGCTCGGCTAAGCTGCGACAGAGCCACCACCGGCACGTTCAGCTCACGAGCCAGACTCTTCAGACCTCGCGAAATATCCGAGATCTCCTGCTGTCTGGAATCGGAGGAACGTCCTCCGCCGGACATCAACTGCAGGTAGTCGATCATAATGATTCCAAGCTTATTCTCCAGCTTATACTTACGGCATTTGCTTCGAAGCTCTGCCAGGGTGATACCAGGCGTATCGTCGATGATCAGGTTCGAACGAGCCACGCCCTCTGCGCCCTCAACCAGCCGTTCCCAGTCCGTATCGGACAGGTTGCCGTTTCGAAGCTTCTGGGCGTCGATACCGGATTCCATGGACAGAAGTCGGTTCACCAGCTGCTCCTTCGACATCTCCAGGCTGAAGACAGCGACGGTCTCGCCGCTTCGAAAAGCCATATACTGGGCAATATTCAGGACAAAGGCCGTCTTTCCCATCGAAGGACGGGCCGCGATCAGGATCAGATCCGAGGGCTGAAAGCCCGAGGTTTGATAATCCAGATCCTTAAATCCGGTCGCGATTCCGGTGACATTTCCCTTGGTACGGGAGGCTGCCTCGATCTTCTCGATCGCATTCAGGACTACCTGCTTGATGGGCACGAAGTCTCCTGCATTCCGGCGCTGTACCAGATCAAAGACCTTTTTCTCCGTCTGATCGAGCACATTTTCCAAGGGCTCATTACCGGCATAGCAAAGATTGTTGATCTCATCATTCAGCCGAATCAGCTTTCGCAGGGTCGATTTTTCTGCCACGATATTGGCATAGTATTTCACATTTGCAGAGGTAGGAACCCGCTCCAGAATCTCCCGGACGAATTCCATGCTGCTGACCTCCTCGGGCACATCCCGGGCGCGCAGCTCATTCTGCAGGGTGACCAGATCCACCGGCTCATCCCGGCCAAAGAGGCTGACGCAGGCATCGAAGACCACTCCGTACTGTTTCTGGTAGAAATCCTCACCGGTCAGAATCTCGGATGCCACCATCACCGCGTCCCGATCCATGAGCATGGAACCGATGACAGACTGCTCCGCCTCGATGCTGTGGGGCATCACCCGTTTGATGATTGCTTCTTCCATCTTTTTGCTCTCTTATGCTTCTCTTACATGAACCTTTAATTCAGAGGTTACCTTCGGATGCAGCTTAATCGGTACAATGGTCGTTCCCAGTGCCTTAATGGGGCTTGGAAGTACCATTTTCTTCTTATCCAGCTCGATTCCCAGCTGTTCCTTCGCTGCTTCCGCAATCTCCTTGGAGGATACAGAACCGAAGATTTTACCGCCTTCGCCGGTCTTGATGGATACATGGACTTCCATCTCCTTCAGGCGCTCACCGAAGGCCTTCGCCTCCTCATAGATCTCCTTTGCCACCTTTTCCTCGTTGGCCTTCTTCAGCTTCAGATCATTCAGGTTTTTTGGAGTTGCCTCCAGCCCCAGCTTCTTAGCCAGAATATAGTTTCTCGCGTAACCATCGTTTACATCCACTAACTGTCCCTTCTTACCCAGGGACTTTACATCTTCAATCAAAATGACTTTCATCTTAAAATTCTCCTTCCTCATGCATCTTGTCAATCGTATGCTTTACGATCTCCATGGCTTCTTCCACGCCGCAGTCTAACTGGGCACCGGCCATATTCAGGTGGCCGCCGCCGCCCATCTGTTCCGTCAAAACCTGAACGTTGACCTCATCGATGGAGCGGGCGCTGATATAGGTTTTATGCTGATAATCTGTCAATACGATAGATGCCTTGACACCATTGATATCCAGAAGCTCGTTGGCTGCCTGGGCTCCTACGATCGTCGGGCTCTTCAGATTCTCATTCGGGCAGATAGCAATCGCGAAGCCATGATATAGCTCCGCATGACGCACTGCCTCGGCTCTGGCCTTGTATTCAGACATATCGTTCCGGAACATCTTACGTACACGGGTCACATCAGCTCCACAGCGGCGCAGGAAGGCTGCCGCCTCGAAGGTTCGCACACCTGTCTTGCTGGTGAAGTTGTTCGTATCGATGATGATACCGCCGTAGAGGCAGTCTGCCTCTACCGCCTTGATTTTCAGTCCTTCGTCGAAATACTGCAGGATCTCCGCAACCATCTCGCAGGCCGAGGAAGCATAGGGCTCGATATAGGAGAGAACTGCATTTTCGATCTGCTCGTTCGTCTGCCGGTGATGATCCAGTACCACGATGGTCGGCGTCCGGGTCAGAAGCTCCGGGCATTCGGTATAGCTGGGACGGTTTGTATCTACAACAACCAGAACTGTATTCCGATCAATCATTTCGATGGCCTGCTCACTGCTCAAGAACATATCCTGCTCGTAGACCGGATTGTCCTCGAAGCATGCCTTCATGGGGCGCACGGAGGTGGTCACATCATTCAGTACCACATAGGCTCTCTTTCCCAGCACCTTGGCTGCCCGGTAAATACCGATCGCCGCACCGAAGGAATCGGCATCGGTCTGCCGATGTCCCATGACCATAACCTTTTCCCGGCTCTCGATAAATTCACGCAGGGCATGCGCCTTGACGCGAGCCTTGACTCGGGTGGTTTTCTCCACCTGCTGGGTCTTACCGCCGAAGTAAGAAATCTTCTCGCCCTCCCGGATGACGACCTGATCGCCGCCCCTGGCCAGAGCCAGATCAATGGCGATCCGGGCAAACTCATAATTGTCCGCAAAGGTCTTGCCAGCGCAGCCAAAGCCTATACTCAAGGTGACGGCCATCTCATTGCCGATATTGACGGTCTTTACATCCTCCAGGATCTCGAATTTATTTTCCCTCATGGCGGGCAAATCCTTTTCCTGAACGGCTACGAAATACTTATCCTTCTCGATGTTCTTCACGATACCGCCGAAGGACGCAATATATTTATTGATCTTTCGATCCACCAGAGCTACCAGAAGAGAACGGCGAACCTCCTCTACCGTATCCAGAGCCTCGTCATAATTGTCCAGATAAATCAGGCCTGCTACCAGTCTCTGTTCCTTGATGCGGCGGATATATTTGTTCATCTCCGTCTCGTCAAAGAGGTAGACTGCGATCAGGAAGCTGTCATCCTCCTCAACATCCACGAAGGTATTATCCTCCATGATATGATCTAGATAGACTCTGCGCAGATCGCCCCGGTAATCGCATTCTCCCGATGAGAAGCGAATCGTTCTGGTATCCTCGAAATCATCCTCCGGCAGCAAATCCGGCGTAAACTCCGGGAAAAAGTAGCTGATGGATTTCCGCAGGTTTTTCTTTCCCTTTTGGCTCGCCTCGAAAAAGGCGGTATTGGCCCAAAGTACTTTTCCGTCCTCATCGAGCAGCGCATAAGGTATCGCAAGCTCCTTCAAAAGCTTTCTTTGCACCTGCCCGTACTGGGTCGCAAATGAAACCAGCTCACCGTATATCTGCGAGCGGTTCTGCACATACAGAATCATTACGATTGCCAGATAAAGCAGCACAAACAGGCTCATAACGATGCCGGCCTTGGCAGATATGGGATACATACAGAGATTCATTACCAGAAGCAGAATGCTCATCAGAATCGGCCACTGCACATAGCGTTTCAGGCGGCCTTTTAAATGAACCTTTCTTTTCATCTCATTTTCCTCTATTGTTACTCGTTTCTTCAATATTCCTATTATAGCACACCCGGGCGGTACTTTACAAGGACAGAGCGAAAACGCCGCCAAATCCTCCCGGACCTGGCGGCGTTTCCTGCAATATGGGTTCTAATCGTATTGCCTGTTATTTATTTCATGAAAAACTTCTGAAGTTCTGCCTCTGTGGTGTCCTCGCCGATGGTGACAAGCTCGGTGCCGGTCAGGCGGGCAAACATGGCGATGTCATCTCTGGTCAGGGCGGTGGATACTACGGAGTGGTGAGCACCGCCTGCGTAGCACCATGCTGCAGTGCCGATGGCGAAGTTCGGCTTATGACGGTACATGATTCTTGCTACCGGCAGCTTCGGCATGGGCTTCGGTTGCTTTACAAGCTCGATGTCCGCGCAGATGATACGGAAGCGGTCGCCCATGTCTACCATAGTTACCTGAATTCCGTCTCCGGTTACACCGTCAAAGATAAGTCTTGCGGGGTCTTCCTTGCCGCCGATACCAAGCGGGATAACGTCGATCTCCGGTTTGGTTGCCGCAAATGCTACCGGAACCTCCAGCATATGGGAAGCCAGCTCCAGCTCCTCTCCCTCTGTCAGGTCGTAGGTGTAGTCCTCGATGAAGCCGGTAGCGCCCTCGCGTCCCTCTGCCATCTGCATCAGAACTGCGGACAGTGCTGCAATCTTATAGTCTCCCTCCGGGCCAAAGCCAACGCCCTTGCCCATCAGGTTCTGTGCTGCGATACCCGGAAGCTGCTTTAAGCCGTGCAGATCCTGGAAGGTATCTGCAAATGCACCGATGCCGTTCTCTTTCAGGAATTTCTCGAAGCCAACCTCGTATTTCGCCTGCTCGCGTACTGCGTCCACGCGATCTGTCTTCATCGTATACTTATCGGTATACTCTTTCATCTTCGCGTCGATCTCTTCCTCTGTTACCTCATTGATGATGTCTACCACATCACCCAGTGCGTAGTAATTGCACTCCCAGCCGTACTTGATCTGGCTCTCTACACGGTCGCCGTCGGTAACTGCCACATGTCTCATATTATTTCCGAAGGAAGCTACCTTCAGGGACTTGGAGTAGTTGATCGCCTTTGCTACCTGCGCGAATCTCTTGATCTTCGCTACTACGTCGTCATGCTTATAATATCCTGCAACGACCTCATGGGGAATACCCATTCTTGCTACGATGAAGCCGAACTCACGGTCGCCGTGAGCTGCCTGGTTCAGGTTCATGAAGTCCATGTCGATATCGTCATACGGAAGCTTCTCATTGGCCTGGGTATGCAGATGAAGCATGGGTTTGCGAAGCTCCTGCAGACCCTTGATCCACATCTTGGCCGGGGAGAAGGTATGCATCCAGGTGATGACACCGATACAGTCATCGTCACAGGATGCCTTGCGCATATCCTCGATACAAATTTCGGAAGTCTCTACGGTCGGAAGTACCTCTACTGCTGCGATTCCTTCCAGCTTCTCATTCAGGAACCCTGCCATCTCACGTGCATCTGCCGCTACCTGCTTTAAGCACTCTTCGCCGTACAGATCCTGAGAACCTACTACAAAATAAAGTTTCTTCATTTTTTTGCCTCCTGGAATAATTTTCCAAAAATAATTGCCAACCTTCACGTTCCCGCACGCCACTCCTTAACTCTGGCTGCGTATATTCTTAACCGAATTTCCGTCATTAAACGTAACCGGAAAACGGTGAGAATAGTTTTTGTTCTGCCAGTCCGGATCTTCCATCATTCGGAGCAGATTCCGGGCTGTAAGCCGGCCCAGATTGTATTTGGGATGAATGACGGAAAGCACCTTTACATCCCCGTTCTGAGCCAGTTCCGCGTCATCGAAGGAAATCAGTGAAATATCCTCCGGCACCTTTAAGCCTCTGTCCTCCAGAAATTCCATATAGTGCTCGGCCACCTCATCGTTGTACAGAATCATCGCCGTGCAATCCTTGGTTCTGCGGTACATCCGCAGCAAGCCCTTCTTGCTCAGCTTTTCTTCCATATCCTTGGTGGAATACCAGCGAATCCAGTCGTCATCAAACTTGACTCCATAATCCGACAGGCACTCGATGAAGCCCTTGTAACGCTCCATGCCCTGCATATCGTCGTATTTGAAAATGCCTCCGATTCTCCGGTGGCCGTTCTGAATCAGAGTCTTCGCGGCCTCATAGCCCGCCCGGGCATCCGACATTTCCACGCTGTCGAACTTCTGGTTCGGATAATGGTTGTGGATAAAGAGGGTCGGTATGTTTCGTTTTCGAATCTCATTGTAAAGACGGATATTCGGGTTTGGGAAGCTGGAGCGCGTCCCTTCTATGATGAGCCCGGAAAGGTTGCCAGAGAGCATCCCTTCCAGGTACATAGCCTCATCATTCAGGCGATTTTTGGTCACCGCCACATCGATTTCATAACCCTTTTCCGTCATGACGGATTCTATTCCGTCGTAAACTCTTGGAAACAGATAATCGGAAAAATAGCTCAAAATCAATCCAACCCGCGGTTTTCCCTTGTCTTCTGTCTTATTTTCATAAGAAACATAGGTTCCGCTTCCCTTGACCCGGACGATCAGGCCGTCCTCCTCAAGCTGGTTCAGCGCTGTCCGCACGGTTTGTCTGGAATAACCGAATTTCTTCTGCAGGATGTTTTCCGATGGGAATTTATCTTTGTTTTTGATTACCCCGCTGGTAATCAATGTTCTGCACCAGTTGTATAATTTCTGATATTTCAGTAAATCCTGACTGTGTGCAGTTCCTTTTTTTGACATATCTGTCTCCCGCCCTTTTGTCTCGTATTTCCGTCGTAACGATTTGTAACGCGAATGAGGGTTCTGAATAGTTACTATTTGATAACCTGCAGAGACTGACGGTCTGCAAATACAGCTACGAATACCAGGAATACTACACCCTGAATCAGCTGCATCATCTGTGTAGAGAAGCCCATCATGGTCAATCCGCTGTTCAGCACGATATAGAGCAAGGAACCTACGATGATGTTCTCGAATCTTACCTTCGCACCACCGGAGATAGGCATACCGCCAAGTACCAGCGCAATCAGAATCTGTGTCTCCAGCTGATTTCCGCCGGAGGAGGTTACAGAACCGACCTTGATGACATTGATAAATGCTGCGAAGCCTGTGATAGCGCCTGCCAGTACGTAGATGAGGAACTTCATTCTGTCGGTACGGATACCGGAGAACATAGCCGCCTTCTCGCCTGCTCCGATGGCTTTCAGATAAGTTCCGAATTTGGTAAAGCGGAACAGTACGAAGCCGATAACCAGAACCACTACGGTGCAGATAACCTTCAATGCGGTACTGTCATAATTGATAAGCAGCGCAGAACCTGTGACCGGCGCATTGGTGGTCAGGTATTTGATGAAGCCTCTGAACAGGAACATAGTACAAATTGTTACGATGAATGATTTAATTTTACGGCATACATAGAAATATCCGTTGATGGCTCCGATAGCCGCACCTGCAGCGATACCGCCTACGATAGCCAGCGGAATACTGATTTTGGAAAGCATACATACTACGATGGATGCGATACCCAGGATAGAACCCTGGGAAAAATCCAGGCCGCCCATGGTCATGATGAAGAATACGCCTGTTGCCGCGATCATTGTAACATATACCTGTGAAAGTACAAGAGACATATTATTCATCATTCTGAAGCCTGTCAGAACGTTGAATACCAGGAATACTACAATCAGTCCTGCGATCGGCAGAAGGGCGCGGATCATAGACATTTTGGATAATTTTTTGAGCTGCTGCTCTTTCTGTTCTGTATTTGTCTTTACTTGATTCTCCATAACTGCCTCCTTATACCATCATCGTAATCAGGCTGTTCTCATCGAGCTGCTTGCTTCTCTCCAGCTCACCGCTGATCTTGCCATCCTTCATGATTACGATACGGTCGCACATACCAATCAGCTCCATCAGCTCCTCGGAAATCATAATAATGGATTTTCCGCTCTTTCTCATCTGATTCATCAGCTGATAGATATCCTGTTTTACCTTAATATCAATGCCTCGTGTGGGGCTGTCCAGCACGACGATATCGGAATCCTTTCCAATCCATCTGGCCAGTACGACCTTCTGCTTGTTTCCACCGGAGAGGTCGGATACAAACTGGTCTACATTGACCATCTTGACGGACATCTGCTTTGCAAACTTATTGGAGAATTCCTTCAGCTTCTTATCGCTCAGCATATGGGTCTTGCCGGCCAGATCATCCAGAGAGGGCAGGCAGATGTTGTCGCCGATACTCTGATTCAGGACTACGGACTCATTGTCACGATCCTTGGAGGTATAGGCGATACTGTGCTTGATTGCGGTCGGGATATCGTTGATCTCGGTTCCGTCTGCCAGAACTACCTTTCCGGTTCTGTCGTAGGAAGCACCGAAGATGGCTTTTCCGATTTCATGCATACCGGACTCGGACAGTCCGCCGAAGCCCAGGATTTCACCCTTGTGCAGGTCGAAGCTTACATTCTCGATAAGACCCGGAACGGTTACGTCCTTTACCGAAAGAACCACTTCGTCAGAAACTTGCTCGCCATAATCCGCACGATAGTAATCTCCTGTTACCTCACGGCCTACCATCAGGCGCTTCAGGTCATCCTCATTTACATCCGCACTCTTTACCGTGTCGATGTAGACGCCGTCACGCAGGATGGTGATGGTATCGGATTTATCCAGGATCTCCGGCAGGTCATGGGAGATGAAGATGATCGTATTGCCGCTCTCGCGGATACGATTCATATGCTTGTACAGCTCCTCACGTCCCTCCTGGGAAAGAGCTGTGGTGGTCTCGTCGATCACTACGATCTTCGGGTCGAAGTAGGTTGCCTTTACAATCTCAACCAGCTTTCTGTCCTCGAAGTTGTACTCGTCGATGATGTCGGATGCCTTGATGCGGTCAAAGCCATATTTGTGCAGAAGCTCGGTAGCCTCTTTATTCATGGCATTTGTATTCTTGATTCCGAAGTGTACGAAGCGATCCTCGTGACCCAGGAAAATATTTTCTGCTACGGTCAGGCCGGACAGGGTTCCCAGCTCCTGTACGATGATAGATACGCCTTCATCATTGGCCTCTACCTGGTTCTTCGGATGAATTTCTTTTCCATCCAGTACGAAGGTACCGCTGTCGATGCTGTAGATACCGGTCAGCATATTGGTTAGCGTAGACTTACCAGATCCATTCTCACCAATCAGCGCGTGAACCTCGCCCTTGTTTACATTGAATGATACATTCTGTACCGCCTTCGTGATACCGAAGGACTTGCAAAGGTTTTTAACCTGTAATCTTACTTCACTCATTGCATTCTCCTCCTTCGATTATTTCACGATTTCGCCCTTGGTTACCTTGGTAGTCAGGGTGATGATAATCAGCAGTGCCAGACCGGTGATAACGTCCTGGATAGCAGTCGGTGCGCCCAGAGCGATAAAGCCGAAGAAAATGATATTGATGACAAACTCACCGATGACGATGGCCTGCAGGGGCATTCCGTATTTCTTAAATGCCAGACCGAAGAAGCAGCCCATAGTCGGTACAAAGTTACGGCTCATGGAAGACATACCCGTAACAGCTACCATGGAAGATCCGTAGCTGATGGTCAGGATTGCCATCACGCCCAGGAATGCACCGCTTAAGATGAATGCCAGGACTTTGTATTTATTTACGTCGATACCCATGTTCTTGGCAACGAACTCGTTGCTTCCGATGGCGTATGTATATGTTCCGATTTTGGTGTAGTTCAAGAAGATGTAGGCTACCACACAGGCCAGGATGGCCAGGATGATGTCGCCCGGCATCTGTCCGAACAAACGAAGGTTTGCCGGAAGGGTCTGCTCTACGCCGCCTGCGATGTAGTTGGCGATAGACTCGTAAATCAGAGCAAGACCGGTAGTAACAATCATGGACGGAATGCGGAGCTTTACATAGAAGATACCATTCAGCACGCCTACGATAGCACCGCAGATGATGCAGCCTGCAATCAGGCCGACATAACCCAGATTAAACTTTGTTGCAAATACGCATCCCACGATAGCGGAAAGCATGATGTTCGCTCCGATGGAGAAGTCGAACATACCCATTACCATTACGAAATAGAATCCAACCGCACCTACGGTCGCAATCAGGCTGGCCTGGAAATAGTTCAGCATGTTGGCTGCGGAACCGAAGTTATGCGGTGACAGTATTTTGAAGATACCCCAGGAAAGTACAACCAGACCCAGAAGGATCAGATAACCCTTTGTACTTCCCGACAGCTTTTTAGAACCCATACTCTTTACCTCATTTTTTTGATAATAGGAGCCGGCATCGCCGCGCGACACCGGCTCCTACAAACTCTAAGCCCTTAGAATTTAATTGCCTGCACGAGAAGCTGCGTCCTCGATGGATACGCTGGCTGCTGCTGCCTTCAGTCCATCCAGATCCAGCTCAGACATTGCTACAAGCTCTTCGCTTGTATACGGAAGCTGGTCTACGAAGTACTGCTCGTATGCTGCGTAGTCGTCAGCAGATGATACATACAGGTACGGGAACGGAACATCCTCGAACTTGCCGGAGAAGTCTGTGTAGTTGCCCTTGATTGCATTGTAAACCATCATGAAAGCGATAAGCGGGTCGCAGTAATGTCCGCCGGACTCACCAGCCATGGAACCATTTGCAAGTCTCTCTCCCAGATCCGGAAGGAAGTCTGTGGATACGATATCGATGTCCTGAGTCTTTCCTGCACGCTCTACAGCTGCGATTGCACCCTGAAGCGGGTCTCCGCCGCCGCCTGCCGGAATCAGTGCATCCAGATTCGGATCTGCTGCCATCAGAGCCTCTGCCGCCTTAGAACCACCCTCAGAGGTTGTTCCTGCGTACTGCGGCTCAGACAGGGTAGCCTGATCATCCGGGTTAGCCTCGTTCCAAGCTTCTACACCAGCTTTGTAGCCTTCCCATCTTCCAAGCCAGGTTGCATCTCCCTGCTCCCAGCCAATCAGACCGATGTTTCTGTCGCCCTTCTCAAGAAGGATATTTACCAGTGCCTCGCCGTTTGCCGGCTCGTCCTCATGAACTGCGCCGATGTAGTAAGCCGAATCGGTAGCCATCTGATAGATGTCTGCGCTGTTCTCCTCACTGATGACACGGAAGAACTGTGCCAGATATACTTTGTTATCGTTACATGTCTTGATTGCGGATGTCATCTCTGTATCGGAAGAGTTGCAGATGATAATACCCTGGCATCCTGCTGCTACCAGCTGCTCTACAGAAGCGGTAACCTTCTCGGATACATGTCCCTGGTCAACATACTGTACCTGAACGCCAAGTGCGTCTGCTGCTGCGTCCAGAATCAGTTTACACTGAGAACCAAGTACGTCGGTAGAGGACCAGATGGAAACACCGATCTTGATGTCCGCATTGTCTGTCGTAGCTGCCGTAGTCTCAGTCGCTGCTGAGCTGGAGCTGTCTGTTGCTGTGTCCGAGGAACCGCCGCAGGCTGTCATTCCAAGAACCATGGTTGCTGCCAGTGCTGTGGCAGTCACTTTTTTGAAAAGCTTGTTCATGTCTTTTCCTCCCTTTGTGTTTTTTTCTTGATTATGTCCGTAATCTTGTTGATGAATTCATTATATTCAGGCAGGAAAAATCTTGCAATAAAATACAGCAAATTAATTTTAGCAAGTTGTATTGTTTTATACGTTTTGTCTTGTTATTATTTGACTCGCATGTGTAGTATCTGGTTATTTTAACTAATTTATCTTGGTCTATTTTCCCCTTTTCGTTGTCAATTTGTGACTTTTTACCATTTCCGTTCCATGATTGATGCATTTTTAACGTTGTTTATAGTACAGCTTCGTATATATTGCAACCTGTATTAAATTTGCATCATCTTGTCTTTTTGTAAGTACAATTTGCATTTTCTAGCCACCCAAAGCCTTTTCTCACCAAAAAAGGAAGCGCTTCTCAGCGCTTCCCAAAGCAATCATCACACACCTGAAATGGCGAGCCCAGGGGCAGGAGCCTGCCGCAGTATTTGCAGCGTGCAATGTAATTTTGTTTCCCGCGGGTCAGGTAGTTCATGATCCGCATCTCTGTTTTTTCTCTCTGTTCCGAGAGCCAGTCCTCGTCAATCTCTTTCTGCATACGGTGAGAGAACTGATAGTACAGGTCTAGCTGCTTATAATAAGTCTCATACTGGGCAATACCGCCCTTGCGATCGCGATAAAACTGCGGCTTTTCCAGGGATACATCGGCCGTATAGCTTCTGCAATAGTCCAGCCACAGCTTAACGACCCGGCGATCCTTGATATCGATGGGGCAGGTAATCATCTTGTATACAAGATGCTTGTTCTCGAAACCATCGATCTGATTCTTATAGCGCTTCGCCTGCTCATAAAGGAAGAGCGCCTCATCGATATTTTCCTTGATAAACGGCTCTGACGGGGTAACCGAGTACCAAATCTTCATCAGCTCATCGAGAGGTGCATCGATATCCAGCAGCACCTGTGGGAAGCCTAAGTTCACCTGAGTCAGAGGTTCCTCCTCCGCCTCATACAGCCCTCGGATAAATTCCAGTCCATTTTCCCCGAGGGCACTCACATAGCCCTTGTCGTAGATGCCGAAGCGGCCCGCCCGGCCCGCAATCTGCTTTACTTCCGAAATTTTAAGAGGTCTGCGGCTCACCCCGTCAAACTTTTCTGTCTGCATGAAGATAATCCTGCGCACCGGCAGGTTCAGACCCATGCCGATCGCATCCGTCGCTACCGCCACCTTCGTCTTTCCTTTGTTAAACATCCGAGTCTGTCTCCGGCGAATCTCCGGTGGCAGACTTCCATAGATAACAGAGGAAGAAATGCCAGCCTCCTCCAGACGCCCGGCCACATCCAGAACCGATTTTTTCGAAAATGCAATCAACGCATCCCCTTTTTGCACATCCTCCGGAAAGGAAAAGGGCTTTTCCTCGCAGATAAGGTCCGTTTTTCTCTCATAACGGCGAATTTCATAATCATCCTCGCAAAGCTTGATCAGATGGCAGACCACCTGCTCAGCCGCCGGACTCATACAGACATGAATCTCCTGCGCCCGAAGTCCCAGAATCGCCTTCGTCCAGGAATGCCCCCGATCCGCATCTGCTACCAGCTGTGCCTCATCGATAACCGCTATCTCGTAGGTTTCATCAAAGTCCGCCATCTCAATCGTGGATGCCATGATCCGGCTATTCGCTTCCTCGATACATTCCTGGCCGGTACGCATCGTACAGGGGATTCCCGCACTGTGCATCTGTTCGTAAACCTCCAGCGCCAGCAGACGAAGAGGCCCCAGATAGGTTCCGTTTTGCGCCTGTTTCAGCCGTTCCAAGGCATGAAAGGTCTTTCCGCTGTTGGTGGGGCCGATATGCAGTACAAAATGGCGGGACAATTCCCGCACCTCAGAAAATTCCATCTCCGGTCTGGCCGGTACCAACTCCAGAATCTTATTCTTTACCTTATACCGGCGAAATTTCGGATAGAGGCTGAATAAGGATTCCCTGCAAATCGCACCGGGCATCGTACGGCTCGCCCAGGCCAAAAATTCTCCATTCAGCCCGTCCCTCTGCTCCGTCAGCAGCATTCCAAAATCGAGTTCAGCCAGCCTCGGAAGCATCTCCTGATTTAGGGCTTCCATCAATTCTTCCTTATTTTTCCGGTAGGCATAGGTAGCGATGTGCTTCAGCTGGCAATGCAGCTCTTCCAGTGTCCGGATATTGATTTGTCCGGGTCTGGCGCTCTTCAGGGTCTTTTGTATCTTTCCTATCTTCGCCTGCATACCCGCCTCTTTGATCGGCTTCTTCGGTTTTTTCCGACCTGCCCGCTGGTACTCTTCGATATAAAACTGATTCAGTTTCTTCTTTTGAATCATAGATTCTCCTATTATACAAAGACCCCGCAGTCAGTTCTGACTGCGGGGTCGATTTTCCGTAAAGGATTTAGTCCATTACATACGGCATCAGGGAAATGTGACGTGCTCTCTTGATAGCTACAGTCAGAGCTCTCTGGTGCTTTGCACAGTTTCCTGTGATTCTTCTGGGAAGGATTTTTCCTCTCTCAGATACGTATCTCTTTAACTTTGCTACATCCTTGTAGTTGATCTCATTATTCTCTTTGCCGCAGAATACGCAGACTTTCTTTCTTCTGCGTCCCATGCCTCTACGTCTCATGGGAGCGTCGCCTCTATCGGATTTTGTGTAAGCCATGGCTTTTACCTCCTATTATACTTTTATCTCTGTTCCACGATTGTTAGTTAAACGGTAATTCCTCATCAATGCCGTCCGGAATATTCATAAATCCGTCTCCCGCTGCTGCGGAAGGTGCCGGAGCTGCCTGGAAGGGATTTGCGCCGCTCTGCTGGAAGCCGCCTGCATGCTCGCCTGCTGCTGCCTTGCTCTCTGCAAACTCCTGTTCCTCTACAACCACGTCTGTCGTATAGACCTTCTGTCCGTCACGATTCGTGTAGCTGCCGGTCTGGATTCGTCCGGTAATCGCAATCTTTGTGCCCTGGCGAAGATACTTCTCAGCAAACTCAGCCTGACGTCCGAAAGCAACACAGCTGATAAAGTCTGCGGTAGCTTCTCCGTCTCTCTTGAATCTTCTGTCTACTGCCAGTGTATATCTCGCAAATGCGCTCGCATTCTCACCCTGTGAGTAACGAACATCCGGGTCACGGGTCAGACGACCCATCAAAATCACTTTATTCATACCAACAATCCTCCACCTTTTCGGTTAAAAACCTTGTCTCTATGCGTCTTTGCGAACACACAGATAGCGGATGACATTCTCCATGATACGAACATGCTTCTCCACTTCTGCCGGGCAGGTTTCGTCAGCGTCAAACTGGATGAAGTAGTAGTATCCTTCTCTCATGTGCTGGATATCGTAAGCAAGACGCTTCTTGCCCCAATCTTCCACCTCTGTCACTGCACCGCCGTAACGAGCGATATACTCTTTCGCTTTCTCTACGGTAGCGGTTCTGACGTCATCCTCTGCCTTTGCATTCACAACTAATGCTAATTCATACTTGCTCATGCTTTTCCTCCTTTTGGTCTCTGGCTTCCTCACTCTGGGGGAAGCAAGGATTTTAATAATATATCACGAGGTAATAATATAACATAATTTCCCGCTGAAAGCAAGGCTTTTTTTGCGGTTTCCGCAATTTTCTCCAGTGGATTCTTTCTTTACAAACAGGGGGTGGTGACTTTATACTTGAAGTGTTGTTTTTCGTTTGATGTGATTTTATTTTATATAGAAGCGGGAGGTTTTTTATGCGAATCTGGGCTAGAGAGTTTAAGAGCAATCGGATGCTGAGAGATACTGTTGTTGAGGATTTTTCGGATGAGACGCGGACTCATAAGATCTTTCATGCGCTGGATGAGATCTGTCATCAGTTTGATTTGAGTAAGCCGATTTGGCTCGAGTCGTGCATCGCGGATTTTAAGCGGACGGCGAAGGTAAGGTTTTATCAGGATAGTTTTATTGATCAGATTGAGTTTGATTATCTGGAGGTGCAGGTGATCGAAGAAGATTATTAGGGTGGACGCAGCATGAGAGAAATCCGCTCCCCTCGGTGATACGCCTGCGTTCCCTATAGTCTGCACCCGGCTTATACGCATCCGACCGGCCAACTCGGCCTTACAGGCCTCAAACAGGGCCTCCTTCGGATGCTGCCAGGGTGCAGACTATGTACGGGAACTTAGGCTACCATCACCGAGGGGAGCGGATTTCTCTCATGCTACTGTTCTTCAAATCATCTCTGCGCACATGAAATCAGGAACCGGGTTTGCCCGGGTTTTTTCTGCGTTCGTGAATTTTCCGAGTATTTTGTACACCCTGGCAGCGCCCGAAGGAGGCCCTGTTTGAGGCCTGTAAGGCCGAGTTGGCCGGTCGGGTGCGTATAAGCCGGGTGTACAAAATGCCGGAAAATTTGCGCTGCAGGGAAAACCCGGGCAAACCCGGTTCCGTACGTTTTATCCTATGCCTCCGGCAGGCACACCAGAAACAGGTTCCCCAGCTCCGCAAACTGCTGGGTGCTGTCATTCATGCCACGCTTGCTGCTTTCACCGGTCAGGGGATCGGTGACGATGATATTCTGTGGATCATAGCCGGTGATCAACTCTGCAGAGCTTCCGCCTTCCAGCGCGAGCACCGGGTAGCCCTGGCTCACGTAGTAGAGCACCATGCTGACGGAGCAGCCGGACAGATCCAGCACCCGGCCGGTAGTCAGTTCTGCCAGGATCTCGTAGGGCGTATCATTCTTGGCCAGGTAGGCCGCGATATCACTGTAGACATTCTGCGTACCAAGGATAATTTCCAATGCTGCCTGCAATGCGGATTCTCCGTCCTTTTGTTGTGAGTTGCTGAAGCTTCCCAGATCTGTCCGGGTCTTCCGCCTGCCTCTCGTCCAGAGGATTTCCTGCTTTGCATTTACCACAATGCCCATGTTCTCATTCGCCGTCTGGACTGCTGTATTCGCTGCCGTATATGCGCCCGCAAGGGTGCCGTCATAGCTGTATACATAATACCAGCTCTCGGACTCCGTATTCTCCAGCGCCAGCGTCCGGCTTCCATCGTAGACCACCTGCTTTGGTGTCAGGGTGCGAAGCTTTCCGCTTCCCCTGGTTCCTGACAGGGCAAAATAGTATTCCTGTTCTTTGGAATCACTATTTTTCGTCTCCAGCGCAATCTTCTCTGTCGTCTCTGTGGTCTTGTTCGTAATCGGTTCAGGATCTGCTTCCACATAGCTGCCGTCGGCATTCTTTTGGACACAGTTCAGCGAAATGCGGTTGCTCTCAATCGAGATATCCGTTACATATTTACCCTGGGATTCATAGTCAAATTCCCGGACGATTTCTCCTGCCTCATTTTCGATCACGATGCGGCCCATCGGGAAGAGTTCATTGCCGGTCAGGCCCTTCTGGACATCACTCTGACGGGCTTCGCCGTAGATGAAGTCGGTGCCCATAAAGCCCAGTGCCCGGATATAGCAGCCATCTTCCGCCTGAATCTCCCTGCTTTCTCCGGTATTCAGGTTTAATACCGCCACGCTCTCGGAGGCATATAATGAATTCTCCTTATGCCATGCAGCCAGATGTCCGTCCTTCGAGAGCATGGCACTTTCCGAAGCAATGCCCTCGGCAAGAGTGCTGTATTCCAGCGTATTCAGGTCGATGCAATACACGGAACCATTCATAGAGAAATAGAAGCGGTTTTCGTCATTGACGTAGGCCATGCTTCCAATCTCCGAATCAAGCACCGCAAAGGAGTTCTCGCTCTCGATAAAAACCAGCTCCTCCACCGCATTGGTCAGAGCATCATAACGATACAGGGCAACTCCGCTTTCCCCCTCGTGGGTTCCCCGGTTCATATAGCCGTAGACAAGGAAGTCCATACTGCCTGATTCATCGACTTCGAGAATATGGATGGTATGTTCTCCGTAAGACCCCCGAAGGTCAGCTCCCTCCCGGAATCCAAAGACCAGAGAAAGCTTATTTTGCGCCACATCGTAGCACCAGAGCTGTCCGTTCTGTACGAAGCCGACGACATTTTCCTCATCATTCTTCTTATATTCCGTCGTGGTATTCAGGATACCCAGATCAAGTCCTTTTTTTGTAAACAGATCGGCCGAACCATCGAAAACGCGGTCTACCTTCCGGTCATAGTTCAGCAGATACATTCTCTGCTGCGTATAACGCACACGATAGGATTCCACTACCTCATAGGTTTCTGTCTTTCCGTCATCATTTATATAGGAAACCGGATATTCCAGGCGCACGGAGGCCACCGATGCATCTACCTCGGTCAGATAGGTTCTCACATCTGCCGCATCCGGCTCCTGCACTTCCATATTTCCCCAGATCAGCTGTTTGTATTTCGAGTGAATCGATACATGTGCCAGCGATTTATTGCTGATGCTGTCATCAGATTCCAGATACTGGGCAATGCTGACTGTATTATTCTTATCGAAAAGTGCGCTGTGAATCTCACTCACAAAGCTTAAGCATTCCGTCAAATGTGTTTCAGATACTTTCTTTACATGTGTGTAATAATAGGCCTCCCGATTTTTCTCGAGCCCCAGATGTATGACCAGCAGGTATTCTCCATCGTCATCCAACAGATCCTTCAGCTTCAGGCTCGCCTCCAGCGTTTTGCCGGAACGGCTGTAATCTGTAATTTCTCCATTCTCAATCAGGCGGCTGGTATCGATGCTGCGCACCTCATACTCGATTTTTTGCACCTTTGCATCCGGATATTCCACCCGAAAGGTCACGGTTCGATCTTCCGGCAGCGGGTAGACGGCGTCCCGAAGCGTTGCCGCATCCATGCTTTTCGTATAACCATGCAGGAGATTCAGATCGCAGCCTTCCAGTTCCATATAAATATAGGGCAGGGTCGCGCTGTCCATTTCGGCAGTGGAATCCGTATTGCCCGCCATCAGGAAATAGCTCATGCCGGCTATACCCAGGAGGAAGACCACTGCTATGCTTGCGATTCTTATCACTAACTTTTTCACAGGCTTTCTCCTTTCGTATCCTCGATATTTTTTCGTCTGGAACGGTAGCTCTCCGCCGGGGAGGTTCCCGCATACAGAAGCTTCTCAAGGGTCAGCTCCGCGTGCAGGGCTTCCGTGCAGGCCTCAAAGGCTGCTGTAGACGCCGCGTCTGCTTTTTTGCCATTCTTGCGCTTGACCGCACGAATCAGGATATTTTTCGGTGTATGCTCCATATCGATGAATTCCAGGATCTGGGCATCATAGCCCTTCTGTTCCAGAAGCTCGGCTCGGAGTCCATCGGTCATCAGAGCTGCCATCCGTTCCTTCAAAAGGCCATATTTTAAAATCGGAGCCAGCATTTCATTTTTAAGCTGCTTATTCAGCTCATGCTGACAGCAGGGAACGGAAAGGATGACACTGGCGCCCCATTTGACTGCCTTATACAGGGCATAATCTGTCGCTGTGTCACAGGCATGCAGGGTCACAACCATGTCTACCTGCGAACAGCCCTCGTATCCGGCGATGTCGCCCTGTAGGAAGGTTAGTTTATCATAACCGTATTTGTGGCTCAGCTCGCTGCACTTGTGGATGACGTCTTCTTTCAGGTCGAGACCGATGATCCGCACATCCAGCCCCTGACATTCCCGCAGATAATAATAAATAGCGAAGGTCAGGTAGGATTTCCCGCAGCCGAAATCGAGAATCGTCAGCTCCCGGTCTTTTGGAAGGGCAGGAAGGATATCCTCGACAAATTCCAGGAAACGATTGATCTGACGGAATTTATCGTAGCGGGCGCGGATGATCTTACCTTCCGGAGTCATGACACCTAAGTCTACCAGAAACGGCACCGGACGCCCTTCCTCCAGAAGGTAACGTTTCTTTTTATTATGGGCTAACGCGGCTTGTTTTACTTCTGCATCCTTCGAGGCTTCCGGCACGATTTTTTCGGCAGTTCCCCGCTTTTCCTTGACCGTGACTTTTCCTTTCTTGCTGACCAGAGCTGTCACCTGACCAGACACAGCCTCTAGCTGAAGCTGGCAGAATATATCGCTCATCAGCCCTGCGATCCGCTCTGCCGCCTCTTCTGCTGTCAGATTTTCATGGAAGGCCTTCGGCCCCCGGAATATCTCAAACTGGAATCTAAGCTCTCCCTTCAGGAGAACCGGCCGGATTCTGGCCTTCAGCTCCTCACGCCCCTTTCTGGGTGCGCTTAATGTAATACGTTCCAGATTTTCATCTAAATATTTTTCTAATACTGTTTTTAATTCTTCCATATGTTATACTGATAAAGGTTTGAACAGTGGTTGCTTATTATCCTTTGAAGTATAGCACATTCGTTTCGGATATACCATTGCAAATTGTGGCTGTCTGTGTTACGATAGGGATAGTTTCGCACTGTAAAGGGTAAAAGTGTCAAGATAAAAGAGGAGGAGTTTTCATGTTACAGCAGTTATCCATCTACGCTGAAAATAAGAAAGGTACGATGCAGAACATCACCGAGGTTCTGGCAAATGAGAATATCAATATCTGGGGTTCCTGCACCAACGACGGCGCGGAGTACGGCATCAACCGCATGGTTGTTTCCGATCCGAATCGCGCCAAGGAGTCTCTGGAAGCAGTCGGCTATCTCTGCAAGCTCACTTCCGTCATCGGTGTCGAGGTGGAGGATGAGGTCGGCAACCTGAATAAGCTTTTAAAGGCTCTGGCTGACAGCAATATCAACATCAACTACATCTACCTTTCCTTCAACCGTACTTCCGGAAAACCGGTTCTGATTTTCCAGACTCAGGATACGGCAGAGGTTGAGGTTTGTCTGAAAAATAAGGGATTTTCGGTCGTATAGCCGAAAAGAACCGCCATGCTGAAATAAAATCAGCAGGCGGTTCTTTTTTATTTTCGGACCTTTTTCCGCATCACAGCCCAAAATGTATTCGCGCACACCCAGCCCAATCCGGTGGCGAGGGCTACGGCATTCAAGCCCATATGCCGGAAGAAAAGCCAGGATAGGATGACACGCATAGTGATGTGGCCGGTAGCTCCGATAAATGGGATCTGGACGCGGCCAACACCGTCGAAATATCCGACGAAGGTATTGCCGGTAAAGCAAAAGACATAAAATATAGAAACGATACGCAGGTAGCGGACTGCCTCCGTAAAGGCAAGGCCTGCGGAAGCCCCCAGCATCAGGCTTATGGCCTGCGGGGCAAATACAATCATCAGGATGGAGGACGCAAGTCCCATCCCCACCAGCCACCGCAGGCTGCAGTAATAGGTCTGTTCCACTCGTTCCTTCCGACCCGCACCGTAGTTCTGCGCAGTCAGGATGGAGGTCGCGGTGGATCCGCTGGTACCGAAGGAATTGGCGAAGCCCTCGATGCGGGTAGCAGCTGTATAGGCTGCGATAATCTCGGTGCCGCCGGTATTAACTGCACCTTGAACAAACATTTTGCCGAGGTAGAGGCTGCACTGGTGCATGCCGCTGACCAGCCCAAATTTGACTGTATGTCGCAGGCGGACACCGTTCAGATGACAATTTTCCCGATGCAGCAGCATCTCCGGATGGGTGCACCGCAGATAGAGAAAGCAAACCACAGCGGAAAACAGCTGCGTCAGAGCTGTGGCTATGGCCGCTCCTTCGATGCCCCGGCCGCAGCCGGCCACCAGCACCAGATCGAGAATCAGATTCATACCCACGGCAGCCGCCAGCACATAGAGAGCCGCCTTTGTGTCACCCGCTGAGCGTAAAAGGGACGCCAGCAGGTTATAGAGAAATGCTGCCGGAAGACTTAAGAAAATCCAGTGTAAATAAGTCGCCACATATGCCTGCAAATTTTCCGGTGTCTGCAAGACGGTCAGCAGAGGATTCATCCCTGCGATTCCAAGAAGCATCAAAAGCAGCGTTCCACCAAGTCCCGCTGCCAGCGCAGAAAAATGCTGCCGCCGTACCTCCTGCATGTTTTTCTGTCCGTAGGCCTGGGCAAACAATACGGAAAATCCGGTGCAGCAGCCCACCAGCGCAAACAAGAAGAGATTCATCACGGTTCCGGCGATTCCGATGGCCGCGAACTCCTCCTTTCCCGCGAAGCGTCCCACCACAAACGCATCGATGGTATTATAAAATTCCTGTAAAATATTTCCGAACACCAGTGGGACAGCCAGCGCCACCAGATGCCCTGACAGGCTGCCCTCGGTGAAATCACGTTCTTTTTGCATTCCATTTTCCATTCCCTTTTCCTCTTATTTGTGCGTGTTTTCAGCACATATAGGTATCCCTGCCAGGGATTTCCTCTTATTTGTGCGTGTTTTCAGCACATATAGGTATCCCTGCAAGGGATTTCCTCTTATTTGTGCATGTTCTCAGCACATCCAGGTATCCCCGTATGGGATTTCCCTTTGTATTGACAATAGCGTAACACTATCTTATCCTTGAGAAAAGCGAACATATCGCAATGTACTCTTGCATTTTTCGCAACAATAATGCCCATCTTCACACAATGACACAATGAAAGGACCTCTCATTTCATGGACACAGAACGTCTCTCCATCTTATTAACCGCCATAGAAAAAGGCAGCCTTGCGGCTGCCGCAGAACATTTAGATTATACTGTATCCGGCGTCAGCCGGAGCATTTCCGCCCTTGAGCAGGAGCTTGGTTTCTCCCTGCTGCACCGCAGCAAGCAGGGTGTCATCCCCACTGCTGAGTGCCAAAGTCTGCTGCCCTCCGTCCGGGAGCTTCTCTTTGCGGAGCAGAAGCTTATGCAGACCGCTGCGCAGATCCGGGGCCTGGAGACCGGCACCATCGTCACCGGCTGCTCCTACAGCTGCTATTACCAGTCTCTGACCCGCATCACCGCGTCTTTTCGCGCCCTGCATCCGGGCATCCAATTTCACTTTGTATCCGGATCAAGCAGCGCCCTCTACCAGAAGCTTTCCGAGCATCAGCTGGACTTCGCCCTGGCCAGCCGTCGGGAGGGGGATTATGCCTGGCTGCCTCTCTGCGATGACCCGCACCTGGCTATCCTCCCCGCCAGCCACCCCCTGGCGAATGTCAATGTGATTCCGATGGAAACCTTTGTTACCGAACCCTTCATCGCCACCTACCCGGACGTAGAGACCGACTATTCTCTCCATTTTAAAAAATATCACATCCACCCGAATATCCAGTATACCACCACCGACTTAAGCGCCACCTACGCCATGGTAGCCGCCGGTCTGGGGCTTTCCATCAACAACCAGATCAGCGCTCAGGCCTCTTACCCGAACGTGGTTCACATTCCCCTCGATCCGCCGCAGCTCATCCCCATCGGCATCGCCTGCCACCGGGATCTGCCGCCTGCAGCGCGGACATTTTATCGGTTTTTGCAGGAAAATCTAAAATCCCAATTTATTCCAGATACGGCAACGGATTCACCTGACTGCCATTGATAATAATCTCGAAATGCACATGCGGTCCCGTGCTTCGTCCCGTGTTGCCGCTGAGGGCAATCTTCTGCCCCTGGGTGACGGTCTGACCGGAAGATACGAGAATCTTGCTCAAGTGTCCGTAGCGGGTCTGCTTGCCGTCCGGATGACGGATGGTGATACAATTTCCGTAGCCGCTGGACCAGCCGGCCTGTACGACAGTGCCGCCGCAGGAAGCCATGACTGCCGTTCCGATCGGGCATGCCCAATCGACGCCCTTATGCATCCGTCCCCACCGTTTCTTGAAGCCGGAGGTAAAACGTCCGCCGGAAATAGGCTTGATATAGGTAGGCGGCGTCTGAGTGCCGCGCTCCACGATCTTTGCAACCGGCTCCTGCAGAACGGTCTCCGCGATAATATCCCGACTCTCTTCCGTTCCGTTCTTCTTCGTGATCAGTGCCGTTACCTCATGATAACCGGCCTGTTCCTCCTGGCGCACCTCGGTCTTCGTGGTATACCATTCGTCATTATCGATATACTGGACTTCCGCATAATATTCTTCCTGATAGGTGGATTCCTCCACAGTCTCTACGGAAAGCTCCGGCTCCGGCACAGTGATGATGATCTCGTCGCCCTCATGAAGCACGGTGCTCTCACTCATGCCCTCATTCAACGCCAGTACCTCCGCCACACGAAGGCCATTGCTGTTGGCAATCACAGACAGGGTATCGCCTGCCTTGACCTCATAGATCTCGTTTTTCGCTGTATCCTTGGTCACCAGATCGATCGCCTCATCCGTGGGCGTAATCTCATCTGCAGACACATAGGCCTCGGCGATCTCTACCTTCTCCGCGAAATCTACGGAGCGAAGGCCATCGCCCTCCGCCTGCTGTTCCTCGTCGCCTGTGGCACTTTCATCCGCCACATCTTCCTCGGTAACTGTCTTCGTGATGACACTCTCCACCGCCTGGCTTACGTCATATTCGCCGATGCCCGCACAGGCATCGCCAATACCGGCGACACCGCCGAGCTTTGCCACCTCTGCAGCGGTCTCCTCTGCAGTATTCTGCTTGGATACTTCTACGGTATATACATTCAGCTCACGTGCTGCATCAGACACGATATTGATCTGGAACGCATTCTCCGTATCATACCGATCCTTTGTCGCATACAGGACGTCCATGACATCCTGATAGCTTCCAAGCGTCACCGTGAACTCATTAATCTTCATCAGATAGGCTTTTTTCTTGGACTTCGCCACAATCTGGGTCAGCTCATTGTAAAAAGCATCCGTCAGCGTATCGCTGTCCATAGTAGAGCCAAAGATCTTCGGCACCTTATCCAGCTCATATTCTACATCCGCCAGCACAAGACCATCGGTCTCTCTGGAAATCCGGGCTCTGGCCTGCAGGTAGGCATTTTCCACCACAGAGGGGTTTTTGACCGAACCTACTGTCTTGCCCGCGAGCGTGACCTCATAATAATTATCTCCGCTGCCAAAGCCGCTGCCGATAAGAGGAATCCCGAGCAGCATACAGCCGCAGGTAATCATCATAGATTCTGCAAATATCAGCTGGGATTTTTTATTGAAAAATAACTTTTTCTTCTTCATGTGCTTTCTTTTCTAATCGTAAGTACACCCCGGAGGAATTCCGAGGTGTAATAATTTTGTAACATTTTTTATTCTACCAACATTTCCAATGCTTGTAAAGTCTTTTCTAAGGTTTGCTCCACGTTCAAGCCATCCTCTTCTATCGTCACATCGGCGTATTTTTCATAGAGGACCTCCCGCTCTACATAGAGATCCTGCAGGGTCTGGCCATCCCGAAGGACGACACCCCGCCCTCTGATATTCCGCAGTCTGGATTTGACTGCCGGATAGGAAAGACGAAGATAGACGATCGTACCGATTTCTCCCAGATGCTTCATGGCTTCCTCGCCATATACGACGCTTCCTCCGGTGGCAATGACAGCATTTTTCGGATTCAGTCCCGCATTAACCCGG
>CAVHYN010000033.1:0-4467 GCA_963640245.1 Bulleidia sp. | reverse complement strand
CCCGGTTTTCTATCTCAAGGAAGCCGTCCGGGCCGTCCCGCTTGATGATATCCTTCAAAAGCAGCCCCTCTTCCTTCTGGATCACCAGATCCGCATCGATAAAATCCTTCCCCATCATTTTCGCCAGAATGACACCGATAGTGCTTTTGCCGGCACCCGGCATTCCGATCAGTACAACATTTTTCTTCATTTTTTCTTCTTTCCTCTGCCTGCTTTTGCGGATTTTCCTGTCTTCGGTTTCCGCACGCTGTAGCCAAACGAACCTATTTCCTGCCCCAGGGTAAAATAGCTTCCGTGCGAATAGGTCACAAGATTCGTGCTGTTCAGCTCAAATTTCCCCTTCTCATTTAAGAAGGCCTCGTCCACTGTCACGCCCAGCACCTCTGCCAGAAACATATGATGGCTTCCCAACTCCTTGACCTCCGTTACCCGGCATTCGATATTGACCGGGCTTTCCTCAATCGTAGGCGCATAGGTCAAATGCTGCGCCTTCCCCGGAGTCAGATGCATTTCTTTAAACTTGTCTACATCCCGACCGGAGCGCACACCGCAGTAATCCGTAGCCTTTGCGAGCGCCTTCGTGGTCAGATTGATGACAAATTCTCCGGTCTCCCGGAGAATCTCATACGAATACCGGGTCGGCCGCACGGAAATCGACACCATTGCCGGGTCGGAACAGATCGTCCCGGCCCATGCCACGGTGATAATATTCGGTTTTTCACCCTCCCGCCCGCAGCTTACCATGACGGCCGGAAGGGGATAGAGCATATTGCCTGCTCTCCAATGCTGTTTTTTCTTTTCCATATTTTTCCAATCGTTATATTTCTACAACTATTCCATCTGCTGGATCATCGCTGCCAACGCGGGAATCAGCTGCTTCTTTCTCGATACCAGTCCTTTGAGCTCATAGCTATCGGCGTCATCCGGCAGCTGGAAGGCTTCCTTCACGAGCGTATCGGAATTTTGGCCGAAGCAGAGAAGCTCGGTACTTTCCTTGATGATGTTTGTCAGCATGAAGAAAATCATATTCAGGCCGCTTTCCTGATGCGCCACCGGAAGATAGGGAATCAGCTTTTCCCGGATCTCTTCCAGCTCCACGGCATTCATGGAATTGATCTGGCCTACACCAAACTCTACATTTCCCACATCGAAGCGTTTGAAATCCTGATAGAAAATCTCTTCTGCCGTACGGGATCCCAGGTTGCTGCCGGCAGAGAACATGTCCACTGCCAGATCCTCGATGTCAACCCCTGCGATCTGCGCCAGATTTTCGGCAGCTGCCTTGTCCACAGCCGTACAGGTCGGAGAGCGGAACATCAAGGTATCGGAAATAATGGCGGAGCAGAGGAGTCCTGCGATCTTCTTCGGGATCTCCACACCCTTTTCCTGATACATCTGATACATGATCGTCGCGGTACAGCCCAGAGGCTGATTCCGGAAGAAGACCGGGGACATCGTCTCCAGCGCACCCAGGCGGTGATGGTCGATGATCTCCAGGATCTCTGCATGGTCGATGCCGTCCACGGCCTGTGTCTCCTCGTTGTGATCCACCATGATGACCTGCTTTCTCTTCAGATTCAACAGGTTTCGTCTGGAAATCATGCCGATATAATTATCATCCTTGTCTACAATAGGAAAATCGCGGTATCTCTTCTGACCCATGATATCCTTGATATCGTCCGTCTTGTCATTGACATTGAAGATAGTCAGGTTATCGGACTTCATAAAATAACGGATGGGCATACTCTGATTGATCAGTCTCGCTGCCGTAAAGGTATCATGGGGTGTGCTGATAACCACGCAGTCATGCTCCTGGGCGAGCTTCCTTATCGTCATAGAAACCTTCGCACCCTCGCAGACAATGATGCAGCCCGCGCGCATCTCGATGGCACAGAGCTGAGACTCATAACGGTTACCCAGGATAACCAGATCGCCTTCCTCGATATAATCCTCCATCAGGTCAGGGTTCGCTGCCGCAATCAGCACCTTTCCCTTATTGTAATAATCCTCGGCAGAGCCTACCAGAATCGTACCCTCAAGAGTATCGATGATATTGCTGTACTGGGTATTGGCCTGTGCCAGGATCTTGCTGTCCAGCACATCCATGTAGGAGGTGGCGATGTCCCCGATGGTAATCAAGCCTTCGATCTTCTGCTCCTTGATGATAGGCAGCGTCACGGCGCCGATCCGCCGCATCAGGTTCCAGGCCTGTTTCAAAGAAAGATTTCCCTTTACTCCTTCAGTCTTTCGAATCTCGATATCCTTCACCTGGGTCATCACATCGGCCACATAGACCGGTGCTTCTGCCTGAAAATAATTCAGCACATACTGTGTCTCCTGGTTCAGCTGTCCGGCTCTGGCTGCGATATATCCGCCGCCCTCTGTCGTATTCTTCAGATAGGCATAGGCAAGTGCCGAGCAAATCGAATCCGTATCCGGATTCTTGTGACCGATGATAAATACCGGTCTCAACGTATCTTTTTCCATGTCAAACCCCTTTTATTTGCGAACTGTATAACGTTTCAGTTGCCTTCATTTTAACATTCTCCATATCCTGTATACAAGGGGTATTCCTGTATTTTTCTGCGTACGTTCTTCTTTTTTTCGCAACTATTCAGCGCCTTCACTCCGCTTAACGCGGACATTGTTCCGCGTTAGGCGTACTGCACGATTGTATTTCCTTATTTCATGCCAGTTCTCTGCATTTTGCCGATGCCATTTCCTGGTTATTTTTGTATGTTTTGTCTATTTCGCCTTGTTTTTTCTCTTCTTCTCCAATTATTTTGTGCGTTTTCACACTATGTTTACGTTTTGTTCATACTTTGTTCATATGTGCCTGCTATACTTTAAATCAAGTTAAGGGAACAACTTCTTAACCACTCAAATAGCTTTCACTACACATATAGATAAATTTTTTCATAATAGCCTCGGCGTACCTGGTACGTCGGGGCACTCCTCATTTATAAAAAAGAAAAGGGTAACCGATCCGTTACTGAACCGTTACCCTTTTCCTTTATCTCGTCATTCCCATGTATACAAAAACCCGACCGACGATATCATCGCCCGTCACCGCCCCGAAGCTTCTGGAATCCTTTGACTTCTCGCGATTGTCTCCCAGCACAAAGTAGCTGCCGGCCGGCACGGTATATGGATATTCCACATTTTCTGAGGTAGCCTCGGTTTTACCCACGGCAGTCGCCGTCGTATCCTTAACACCATTCACTAAGAGCTCGCCGTCCTCGGTGATGTCCACCACATCCCCGGGCTCTGCCACGACACGCTTAATATACTCCACACCGGCTTCCCGATGGATGATCACCAGATCATCTCTTTGATATCCCTGATCCAATCGGTAATACAGAATCATCTCACCATCCGTCAATCCCGGCTCCATAGAGTTTCCACTGACTACAGCGATACCGATGATATATTGAAAGGCAGCATAAATCAGGAGTACCAGAATGATGCATTCCACCAGAAAGCGGCGAAATTCCCTTCGTCTGTACAGCCTTTCCTTTCGTACCTCCAAGATTTCGTCTACTGATTGCAGCTGTTCTTTTTTCATAGCCGTCTGCCTACTCCTGTTCCGTCAAATCTCCGATTCTTTTCTTTAGTAAAAGAAATCTCTCACTTAAACGCTCCAGTTCCTCGCTGATCATCGTAAGCTCCCGTTTCTGCTGCTCTGTCTTTTCCTGCATCTCTGTCTGTACTTCCCGGCGAATCTCGACTCTGGCCTTGGCGAGCTCCTCCTGCTGCTTCTCATAGGCCTCTTTTCTCTCAGCTTCCAGCGTCTCCCGAAGCTCCTGCTGCCCCTTCTCCTGTTCGGACTTCAGCTCTTCACGTTCTTTTTCAAGCTCCGCTTTCAGCTGTTCTATCTCTTCCTGCTGGCTTTTTTTCAGCTGCTGAAGCTGTCCACGGCTCTGATCCCGCAGCTGCTGCACCCTGTTTTGATACAGCTTATTCAGCTGCCGAAGCTTTTCGTAGACATCTTCCTTTTGAAATCCCCATATTCCGCCCTTCATCTTCATATTCCTCACAAAATCTGTAATCTCCGGAAAATCTATCTCAGTCACACTTTCCTGTGTACTCTCCGGGTATTCCAATGGTTTCCCTGCTGCCCAGATATCATTTTGCTCTTCCATCTGTCTGACCCCCTGTTTCATCATAATGGTTCGTTCATTCCTTGCTACTTTTCATCATACCGCATCTTTCTTTTAAATTCAATTCTATCTGTTTCCTTTCATATCGTCTTTCTATATAGTGAAGTTTTACTCTCTTATAAAGTTCTGACTTTTCATTATTTTTATGTGATTTAGATGTAATTATCAAGTAATTCGAGTATCAAATCAGAAATTTCAGAAATTAGATTGACAAAGTCTTGAGTCTACGATATATTAAGACTATAAACATAGTTGTTTCAAAAACCTGAACTTTACCATTTTTGAGAAGACTGTAACTATTCAACAC
>CAVHYN010000032.1:0-31286 GCA_963640245.1 Bulleidia sp. | reverse complement strand
CTGCAAGGCTGTTGATGGTCCATGGGTTTTTGTGAGCATTGATATATTTCAGAAGCTGGGTGTCGCCGGTCACGGCATAGCCAAGTCTGAGTCCCGGAGAGGCAAAAAACTTTGAAACACCGCGTAAAACCACGAGGTTATTGTAAAAATTTGTAAGTGGTATGGAATCGATAGAAGCTGCATTCGGAGCAAACTCCACATAGGTTTCATCCACCATCACAAAAATGTCGAACCGCTTGCATTCGTCTAGGATTTTGCGCATAACATCCTGCGAAATAGCGGTAGAGGTAGGATTATTGGGGTTGCAGATAACTAAAAGGTCGATGCTCTCATTGAGAGCTTTTCGCAGGGCACCCAGATCCAGTATGAAATCATCCTCTTCCCGGAGCGGAAAATAAAGGGAGGTACCTCCGCCCAGTGCGATCTCACGTTCGTATTCCGAATAAGTGGGACCAAGAATCATCGCCTTTTTGGGATGCTTCATCTGAATGAAAAGGGAAATCAGTTCGGTCGAGCCATTGCCAACCAGGATAGTTTCAGGAGAAGCATCCACATAAGCGCCGATGCAGCGGCGAAGCGAAGTATACTCGCGATCCGGATAAGAGGTAATGGCATCGATGTGATCGATAAGAGAAGAGCGAAGCTTCGGGGAGATCCCCAAAGGGTTTACATTTGCGCTGAAGCTCGTGATATTTTCTTTTTTTATTCCATAGATTTCTTCGATTTTTTCCAGGTCACTGCCGTGAAAATGGTCTTTGTGTTTGAGCATGTGAGTCCTCTTTTCTTGTACTTTATTACAAATAATGCTATACTGATTATAACTATATTTTAAGAAAAAGCAATACGAAAAAAGCCGTGAAAGAGCGGCGGAAGGAGCCGAATATCCATGCGGGCAAAGCTGGAACGAATCGCAGCAGGAAAGATAGAATATGAAAATCCGAGGATGAGCCTGTCCGAATCCCTGGTTACTTTGAACTGTAAACCGGGTGAAAAAGGAAAGGGAAGCTTTCTGATCCAGGCAAAGCAGCCCATCAAAGGTATTGTTTACGCTTCTTCCCGGAGGATGAAGCTGGAGCAGCCAAGCTTTTCCGCCAGAAGCAGCCGCATTACCTATAGTTTTGATGCGCAGGGACTTTGGGGCGGTGAAGAAATTATCGGCGAATTCTGCATCGTATCCGAAGCAGGTGAGTATCAGCTGCCCTTTACGGTTCGGGTGAAAGAGCGGGAAGAAAAAAAAGAGGAAGGCTATGCCTATTTTATATCGGCGGATCCGATCGAGCCGCTGCCGGAGAAACAGATTTTTGAGGAATCGCCCAAGGTAACAGAGGTGATTGAGGATCCGAATGAGAAGGAACTCTCTCCCCAGGAAGCCCTGGAGCTGGCAGAACAGATTCAAAGAGGCAAACGGCCAAAGGCTCAGGGATTTTCAAAAGTTCAGGAGGCTTACCAAAGATACGGCGGCAAAGATTTGCTGACTGCGATCTGTTCCATTCTGATCAAGAGCGGGGATACAGATGCAGAAAGCTTTTCCTGGTACCGACGTGGCGTAAATCTGGAATTAAAGATTACGAATCTCTATGAGTATTTTATGATGTCTGTTCCTGCAGAAACAAAGGAAGCCTATCCGAAAAATCTCCTTCTGTATTTTCTGATGGAGGATCAGTCCTTGAATCAGGCACAGAAGGCTCTTTTGTATGCCAATGTTATCGAGTATCAGCCGGAAGACTCGGAGATCTACCAGAGATACCGGGATAAGATCGAGAGCTTTATGCTGGATCAGCTTTTGGAGCGCAGACTCAGCGAAAATATGGCTGTGATCTATGAGCGTTTTCTGGTAGAGGAGCTTTTGACTATAGACTTTGCCGAGGCTTTGGCAGATATCATGTTCCTGCGCCGGATCCGCTGCGAAGATAGAAGAATCCGACAGGTACAGGTTCTCTATGAACAATTGCAGCAAAAGATAGAGGTGCCGCTGCTTCATGGGGAAGCCCTGATTCCTATCTATACACCGGGGGCAGTCATTGTCCTCGTGGATGAGCAGGGAAACTGTTATACCTCCAGCGTTCCCTATACCCTGACTCGCTTGCTCAACGAAAAACGTTATGTAAAAAAATGTCAGGAATTGCTCCGATATCACAAAGGGCTCTATCTCTATCTTTGCGACGGAATGTCCAGGAGCCATGTCATTACCGCCAACAATGTGGAAAATTACAAGCGGATTTTGCAGATTGAAGGCTTTACAGTTCGTTATAAAGAAGATATCTGGCAGGAGATTTTACAATTTTACTATGCCAATCATGACCTTCGCGAACTGGATCAGGACTTCTTTCGGACAGAGACTGCCAGGATGAAGCCAAAGGATCGGGCACGTTATGTGGAGATTCTGATTCTTCGGGGAATGTACGAGGAAGCATGGCAGCAGCTTTTGGTTTGTGATGAGACCCTGATTCGCGCAAAGCTTCTACTGAAGCTGGTCGTCTGGAAAATTCAGGAATTAGACTATGAAGAGGATTCCTTTCTTTTAAAACTATGTCTTCGTATCTTTCAGGAACACAAGTATAATGAAGGAATTCTGGAATACCTCTCCGGTTATTATTATGGATCCAGCAAGGTGATGGAAGAGATTCGCGCAGAGGCCTTGGTTTTTGAGCTGGATGTTTTCGACCTGGAGGAGCGAATTCTCGGACAGATGCTGTTTACGGGTGAGGTACCGGAAGAGTCGTGGGAGATTTTTCAGCATTACCGGGCACAGGGCGGAGATGGTTTGGTGGCAAAAGCATATCTGACCTATCTAAGCTTTCGAGATTTTGTCCTGGATGAAAAAGTGCCGGAGGGACTCTATGAGGAGCTGGCAAAGGGAATCCTCTGGGAGGCCGGAGAGGCAGCGGTCTGGGATCTGGCTTATCTGCGTCATCTGTCAGAAAAATATAAGCTTACCGAGACAGAGGAATTTCAGGCAGAGCGGATGACAAAGATTTGCATACAGAAAAAGCAGCGCTTTGCTTTTATGAAGCCTTTGCTCGCCAGACTGGGGCGTTCGGAGCTTCTGGAAGATAAAACCTTTGTCGAATATCGAGCGAATCCGGAGCATAAGGTAATCCTTCATTATGTGATTGAGTCACCGCGCATAAAGCAGTGTAATTATGTCGCGGAGCGCCTCTATCCAGAAGAACCCGGAATCTTTGTGAAAGAATTCACATTGTTTTACGGGGATCGGCTGACTTGGTTTGTCACGGAGGAGGATGAGGCAGGAGAGCATCCGACTCCCGATCACAGCTTCGTAGAGGGAGAGGAAGAGCCTCTTGTGACCGGGACAAAATATGCGTCGATTTACGAGGAGCATGATATACCGGCTCTTCAGGAGCAATACGAGACATATCAGAAAAAGAAATATCTTATAGAAGGTGTTTTTTCTTTAAAATAGCGTGACAAAAGGAGGAGACAGACAGTGGGAAGTTTTGTAATAGGGTTTGATCTGGGGAAAGAGAGCTCTCAGATCTGCTGTTGGAATGCAAAATCAAAAGAGCCTGTCTCCGTGCCTGTAGAACCGGGAACAGAGAAATACCGCATATTTTCGGAATCGACGGAGGATTTTCTAAAAAAAGCGATGCGTCTCTTAAAACCCTACGGAAAAATCCATGAAGCGGAGGCAGTGGTCTTTTGTCTGGAAGAAGCGGACGAGGAGGCGGCCATCCGGCTTCGGAAGCAGGCAATGCAGTGGATTGGAATTCCAGAAAGCCGCATCTTTGTCCAGTCAAAGGAAGAAAGCTTCTGTGCTTATGTCCTGCATCAGCCGAGGGAAATCTGGAGACATCAGGCTGTTCTTTTTACCTGTGAGAACGAGCTTCTTCATAGCACTGTTTTGAATGTGAATGGCAGAACAGTTCCGGTCATCGCCCGGGCAGAAAAGGAAGAAAAATGGCAGACCTCTCTTGCGGGTTATACGGATACAGAAAAAGATCTTGCTTTTGCAGGCATTGCGAGGGATATCTTCGGTGGCCGTCCGGTATCCTCTGTTTTTCTGGTAGGAGATGGCTTTGAGGGAAACTGGTACGAGGAAAGTCTGAAGCTTTTATGCAGTGCCGGAAAGCGGGTTTTTGCCGGTAATAACTTATTTGCCAAAGGAGCCTGTTACCGGGCGTCAGATGAGCTGAAAGAGATGAAGGAACGAAGCTATCTGTTCCTGGATAAAGATAAAATTTCCTATAATGTAAGCCTTCGTACAGATGGGACAGGCAGGGAGAGTTTGTATACACTTTTGGATGCAGGCTGCAGTTGGTATGAGGCAAAGGCGGAATGCGAGGTGCTGCTTCTTGATGAACCCGTGCTGGAATTTATCCTAAAGCCGATGCAGGGAATGGCTGTATGGAAGGAATCACTGGAGCTTACAGGTATACCGGAGCGGCCTCCCCGGACGACGAGACTTCGAATCGCAGTGTCCTTTGAAACAGTATGGAAGCTTAAAATTCAGGTTTGGGATCTGGGCTTTGGGGAGCTCTTCCCTTCATCAGAGCAGAGCTGGAGTGAAACCGTGGATTTAAGCGGAGAGGAAGTAGAAAATGGGAAAGGTCATGATTTGCCGGGAACTGTCGGCTAAGACACCTTATTATATCGAAAGTATGGGAATTCGCCTGTATTCGATGGAAGAACTGGCATTCTTCCTCTATGAGAATATTTACTTAGTGGATCGCCGGATGTTAGGTGAGCGGCTCTGGGACTGGCTGCGCACGGAAATGCACAATCCGGAGCTGGCTGAGAAGCTGAAGAAGGGAATGGAAGCCGGAAGCAGCATCCAGAATATGGTTTTGACGATTCTCAGAAATGTCAATTACTATACCCAGGAGGAGCTGATGGAGCTCTCCTCTAGGATGAAGGTACTGAACACCTATCAGGAGCAGGAACGGCTGAAGCTTCGGGCGGATGAATACTTTATCAACGGCAATTATCTGGCAGCCATCTATGAATATGAAAAAATCATAGATATCCGGCAAAGCGAGCGTCTGGGAGTCGAATTCTATGCTCATGTCTGGAATAATCTGGGTGTCTGCTTTGCCAGACTGTTTCAGTTCGGACAGGCTGCCCGAGCCTTTCGTACCTCCTGGCAGTACCAGAAGGATCCGGAGGTGCTGAAGGAATATGTCTTTGCGATGCGACTGGGACTTTCAGATGAGGATTTTGAGCAGGCGATGGATTTGCAGAATATCCGGGGAGAACAGCTTGCGGGACATCTGGAGGAATATGAACAGCTCCTTCGATCGGCAGACGAGCATATCACCGTGCCGGATTCACTTTCGGTGGAAGTCTATGAGCTAGAGCGGGAATATGAAAAAAATACCCGCTATGCATAAATGCGGTTGACAGAGCCAGGGTCAGATGATAAAATACAACGGTACCGTCACTTTACCGTTGTACAGTGACCAATTGGTAGAGAATAAAAGAGGTTCTTGGAGGAAAAAGTTATGAAAAAGAAAGTATTATCTGTATTTTTATGTGGAGTAATGGCAGCATCCCTGCTGGCAGGCTGTGGTTCATCAAAGACAGAAGAGGTTGTAACCAACACAGATGCAGAGGATGCGGCAGCAGAGGCAGAGGATGGCGATACAGAAGCTGCTGCTTCGGAAGATAGCGATATGGCCTATGTGGTAGATAAGGGTACGCTGGTAGTCGGTATCACCGATTTTGAGCCCATGGATTATAAAGATGAGAACGGCGACTGGGTTGGCTTCGACGCAGATATGGCGAAGGCCTTCGCAGAGAGCCTGGGTGTAGATGTAGAGTTCGTAGAGATTGACTGGGATAATAAGGTTCTGGAGCTGGATGGCAAGAGCATCGACTGTGTATGGAACGGCATGACCCTGACCGATGAGGTTACAAGCTCTATGGAGTGCACCGGTGCATATCTGAACAATGCGCAGGTCGTAGTCGTACCGAAGGACGTAGCTGACAAATATCAGGATACAGACAGCTTGGCTGATTTAAGCTTCGCAGTAGAGGCAGGCAGTGCCGGTGAGGCAGAGGTTAGTGCTCTCGGTCTTACTTACACACCGGTAAAGGCACAGTCCGATGCCTTGCTTGAGGTAGCATCCGGAACATCCGATGCAGCAGTCATCGACTCTCTTATGGCAGCAGCTATGATCGGTGAGGGAACCAGCTACGCAGACTTGACCTATACAGTAGCCCTGAATAGTGAGAAATACGGCGTTGGCTTCCGTAAGGGCTCTGACCTGGCAGCTGTTCTGGATGAGTTCTTTGCAAATGCTACAGCAGACGGCAGCATGCAGGCTTGCGCTGAGCAGTACGGTGTACAGGCTGCTCTGGTGCAGAAATAATCAAAATAAAAGTGAAAGCAAAAGAGAAGTAAAATGGATCGAATCATAGAACAGATGCCGATTGTTCTCGGAGCATTGAACAGCGGTTTTCTGCAAACGTTGAGATTATTCTTTATTACATTGATAGGAGCGGTACCCTTAGGACTGGTGATAGCCTTGGGATCCATGTCCAAGTTCCGCCCCTTGAGTATCTTATCCAAATTCATCGTCTGGATCATACGCGGTACGCCGCTTATGATCCAGCTTTTAATCATTTTCTATTTTCCGGGATTGGTTCTGCATAAGCAGATCTGGGGCGGCGGGGAGACCGGCCGCTTTCTGGCGGCAGCTCTTTCCTTTATCATCAACTATGCCTGTTACTTTTCGGAGATCTATCGTGGCGGTATCCAGAGTGTCCCGGCAGGGCAGGAAGAAGCAGGTCTGGTACTGGGCATGACGAAGAGCCAGATCTTTTTCAAGATCAAGCTGATGCAGATGATCAAGCGTATCGTACCGCCTATGTCCAATGAAATCATTACCCTGGTAAAGGATACTTCCCTGGCGCGTATTATCGCCCTCCAGGAGATTATCTGGGCAGGACAGGCCTTTATGAAGGGCTCGCAGGGTATCGCGGGCGAGATCTGGCCGCTGTTCTTCACAGCTGTTTACTATCTGATATTCAATGGTGTTCTGACGGTTCTTCTGGAGCGTCTGGAGCGCAAGTTGGATTATTTTAAGTAATAGGAGAATGGGAGAATGGCAATCTTAGAAGTAGAACATGTAAGCAAGACCTTTGAAAAAACAGAGGTATTAAAGGATATCAGCTTTACCCTGGAAAAAGGCGATGTCGTTTCTATCATCGGATCTTCGGGAAGTGGGAAAACGACCTTTCTGCGGTGCCTGAACTTTCTGGAGCACCCGGATACCGGTGTGATCCGTGTAAATGGGGAGACCCTGTTTGACGCGGCCAATCCGGAGACCCGAAAGGAAGCCGAGATTCGAAAAAAACGGCTGCACTTCGGACTGGTTTTCCAATCCTTCAACCTGTTTCCGCAGTATACAGCCCTTGGTAATGTGATGCTGGCTAAGGAGCTTCTGGCTAAGGAGCAGCCGGACTACAAAGCACGGAAAAAAGAGATTCATGCAGAGATCGAGGCGGAGGCGAAAAGCCTTCTGACGCAGATGGGTCTTTCGGATCGCATGAATAATTATCCGCATCAGCTCTCCGGCGGCCAGTGTCAGCGCGTGGCTATTGCCCGTGCCCTAGCCCTGAAGCCGGATATTCTCTGCTTTGACGAGCCTACCTCCGCACTCGATCCGGAGCTGACCGGAGAGGTACTGAAGGTTATCCGGGAACTGGCGGAGCAGAAGACCACGATGATCATCGTGACGCATGAGATGGCCTTCGCGAGGGATGTAGCCAGCCAGGTGATCTTCATGGATGACGGAAAGATTCTGGAAAAGGGTACACCGGAGGAAGTATTCGAACATACACGCGAGGAAAGAACCAGACAATTCCTGTCTCGATTTACACAAGGTTAAATGCTAAAATGATTGTTTTCGATGCCTGCAAGTCATCATTTGAATGACCTGCAGGCATTTTTGAGTTGAAAAAGAAATCATTTCATACTAGAATATATAGGATTGTGGGAAGGAGGACTTTGCTTGTGAAAAAGCCGCTTATTATTCTGACGGGCCCCACAGCCGTAGGAAAGACAAAATTATCTATCGCCCTTGCAAAGGCGGTGAATGGAGAGATTATTTCGGCAGATTCCATGCAGGTTTATCGCCACATGGATATCGGCTCGGCGAAGATTCGCCAGGAAGAGACGGAAGACGTCCCGCACCATTTGATCGATGTTCTGGAACCGTCACAGGATTTTAATGTTGTTCTTTTCCAAAAAATGGCAAAAGAGGCGATAAAAGATATCGAAAGCAGGGGGCATATTCCGATTCTGACCGGAGGAACCGGCTTCTATATTCAGGCTCTTCTCTATGATATAGATTTTACGGAAAATGAGGAAAACAAAGGACTCCGCGCAAAGCTGGAAGCACAGGCGGCGGAAGAAGGTGTCTGGGCTCTTCACGCCCGACTGGCCAGTGTAGACCCGAAGGCAGCCGAGGAAATTCATGCAAACAATGTAAAACGCGTGATTCGCGCCCTGGAATACTATGAGATGACCGGAACCTGTATCTCAGAACATAACGAAGAACAGCGGGAAAAAGAATCTCCCTATAATTTTGCCTACTTTGTTCTGAATGACGACCGTGAGAAGCTCTATGAGCGCATCGACCAGAGGGTGGATGAAATGCTAAAATCAGGTCTGGTAGAAGAGGTAGCAAGCCTTAAAAAAATGGGCTGCAGGCGCGGGATGGTTTCAATGCAGGGACTGGGATACAAAGAAATTCTGGATTATCTGGACGGTGAAATGACACTAGAAGAGGCTATCCGCATCCTGAAACGGGATACCCGTCATTTTGCCAAGCGTCAGCTGACCTGGTTTAAGCGGGAGCGGGATGTAATTTGGGTAGAAAAGCCGCAATTCACATATGAAGATGAAAAAATGCTTGCATTTATGCTCAAAATACTGAAAGAGAGGGAAATTGTAGAATGATATCGACAGAAACCATGTATCAGAATTTGGGTATCAGCCCAGCTGTATACGCATTTGGACAAGAGATAGAAAAGAACCTGAAAGAGCGCTTTGACTCGATTGATGAGACTGCAGAGTACAACCAGTTAAAGGTGGTTGGGGCGATGCAGAAAAACCGCGTGGAGGCAGCCTGCTTCGCGGCCACCAGCGGCTACGGCTATAATGATCTGGGAAGAGACAAGCTGGAGGAGGTTTACGCTGCGGCCTTTCACGCAGAGGCAGCCCTGGTGCGCCCGCAGATCGCCTGCGGTACCCATGCCCTGGCAGTGGCCCTGTCCGGAAATCTGCGTCCCGGTGACGAACTCCTTTCCCCGGTGGGCAAGCCCTATGACACCCTCGAGGAGGTGATCGGCATTCGCCCGTCCAACGGCTCTCTGGCTGAGTACGGTGTGACTTATCGGCAGGTGGATCTGAAAGAAGATGGAAGCTTTGATTATCCGGCTATTGAGGCAGCCCTGAATGAGAAGACGAAGCTGGTGACCATTCAGCGCTCCAAAGGCTATCAGACCAGGCCGACCCTTTCCGTAGAACGGATTGGCGAGCTGATTGCATTTATAAAAGAAAGAAAACCAGACGTGATCTGCATGGTGGATAACTGTTACGGTGAGTTCGTGGAGCGGATCGAGCCCACAGATGTGGGAGCGGATCTCTGCGTGGGATCCCTCATCAAGAATCCTGGCGGCGGACTGGCTCCCATCGGCGGGTACATCGTCGGTAAAAAGCAGTATGTCGAAAATGCGGCTTACCGGCTGACTTCGCCGGGACTTGGCAAGGAGGTGGGCGCGTCCCTTGGAGTCATGACCAGCTTTTACCAGGGCTTCTTCCTGGCTCCGACTGTGACGGCAGCGGCCTTAAAGGGTGCGATCTTCGCGGCTAATATCTATGAAAAACTGGGCTTTGCAGTGATTCCGAACAGTACCGAGAGCCGCCATGACATCATCCAGGCTGTGACCTTTGGAAAACCGGAAGGTGTCATTGCCTTCTGTCAGGGTATTCAGGCTGCGGCGCCGGTGGACAGCTTTGTTACGCCGGAGCCATGGGCGATGCCGGGCTACGACAGTGACGTGATTATGGCAGCGGGAGCCTTTGTACAGGGATCCTCCATCGAGCTTTCCGCGGACGGTCCAATTAAGCCGCCCTATGCGGTCTATTTCCAGGGCGGCCTGACCTGGCCTCATGCGAAGCTTGGTATCCTGATGTCTCTGCAGAAAATGGTAGATGCACATCTGGTGCAGCTATAAGGAGAAATGGATGAAAAAGGTAGTGGTAGTGGGCGGCGGTGCAGCCGGATTGATGGCGGCCATCGCAGCGTCAGAACAGGGTGCAAAGGTGACTTTGCTTGAAAAAAATAAGCAGGTGGGAAAAAAAATACTGGTCACCGGCAATGGCCGCTGCAATCTGACCAACACGGATCAAAATCTGACCCATTACAGAACCAGGGAACCGGACTTTGTGGCGCAGGTGCTTTATCAGGTCAGTATGTATGATACCCTGAAGAAATTTACAGAATTTGGAATTTTTACCAAGAATCGAAAGGGCTATCTCTATCCCTACAGCGATCAGGCATCCTCTGTAGTAGAGGTACTGCGGCTGGAGGCGGAGCATCTGGGTGTAAAGCTTGCATTGAATACAGAGGCGCAGCAGATTGTCCGAACCGCGGATGGCTTCCAGATCCAAACGGAAGGCTGGACTTATCCGGCAGATGCGGTAATTCTGACCTGCGGCTCTAAGGCTGCCCCGGAGACAGGCTCCGACGGCAGCGGCTATAGGCTGGTGAGAAGTCTGGGGCATGCGGTCATCAAGCCGCTTCCGGCTCTGGTAGCGCTTCGCTGTAAAGAAAAGTTCTTTGAAAAGCTGGCAGGAGTTCGGATGGATGCCAAAGTAGCTGTATATGCAGAGGATGAATTGCTTGCTTCCGATCAAGGGGAGGTTCAATTTACAAGGAACGGTATCTCCGGAATTCCCGTATTTCAGGTGAGCCGCTATGCCGTCCGGGCGATAGATGCCGGGGAAAAAGTGCGGGCAGTTTTGAATCTGGTGCCGCTCTTTGAGGAAGAAGAGTTTCTGGCTTTTTTAGAAAACAGAAGGAAACCGAATGCCTATAAGAGCGGTGAACAGTTTCTGACCGGGCTTCTTCCGGCAAAGGTGGCTGCCTGCGTGCTGGAGCGAAGCGGTCTTAACAGGGAGAAGAAAAAGGCAGGCGCCTGGACAGAGACGGAGCTTGGGAGGCTCGCCCGTACCGTGACATGCTTTGAGACAGAGCTTACGGGTTATGGAGATTTCGCCCAGGCACAGGTTTGCTCCGGCGGCGTGGATTTGCGTGAAGTCGATCCGGGATCGATGGAATCCAGAAAGATGCCGGGGCTCTATCTGGCGGGAGAGATTTTGGATGTAGACGGAGCCTGCGGCGGCTATAATCTTCAGTGGGCCTTTAGCAGCGGCTGGCTGGCCGGCATGCGTGCAGCGTTGGGCGGAGAGGAGAAAAAAGAATGATTCGAATCAGCCAAATCAAGCTTCCGGTGGATCACGACGAGCTGGTTCTTTTACAGGCGGCAGCCCGGGAACTGAAGGTCGCTTCGGAAAAAATCGAGAAGCTGACGATTCAGAAGAAATCTATCGATGCGAGAAAGAAACCGATTTGCTATGTATATACGGTGGATATAAAGCTAAAGGGAGAGGATAAGCTCTTAAAGAAGCTGCATAACCGGAATGTAGGAAAAGTAGAAAAAAAGAGCTACCGGTTTCCGGAGCCTGGAAATGAGAAATTGAATCACCGCCCGGTTATCGTTGGAACCGGTCCTGCAGGTCTCTTTTGCGGGCTGATGCTTGCAAGGGCTGGCTATCGTCCCATTTTACTGGAACGGGGAGAGACTGCCAGAAAACGAAAGGAAACGGTGGATCGCTTCTGGAACGGTGGCGCACTGGAAGCAAATTCCAATGTACAGTTTGGCGAGGGAGGTGCAGGAACCTTTTCCGACGGAAAATTGAATACTCTGGTAAAGGATCCGGCAGGGCGCGGCCGTCTGGTACTGCAGACCTTTGTGCAGGCTGGTGCGCCGGAGGAGATTCTCTACTGGAATAAGCCGCATCTTGGCACGGATGTGCTGATTGGGGTGGTAGAGCATATTCGAAAAGAGATCGAGGAGCTTGACGGTGAGGTACGCTTCGGCACACAGCTTACGGACATAGATATCCGAGACGGTAAGGTATGTGGCGTGTATACAAAGAATAGCGACTGCTCGGAGCAGGAAGCAGACTACCTTGAGACGGAGGTGCTGGTGCTGGCGATTGGTCACAGTGCGCGGGATACCTTCGCTATGCTGAAAGAACGGTCGGTGCCCATGGAGCGCAAGGCCTTCGCGGTAGGTGTCCGCATCGAGCATCCCCAGAGTATGATCAATCGAAGCCAGTACGGTGAGGACTATCCGGAGAATCTTCCGACAGCCGCCTATAAAGTGACTCGAAAAGTAGACGGGGACCGGGGTGTCTATTCCTTTTGCATGTGCCCGGGCGGCTATGTAGTCAATGCTTCTTCCGAAGAGGGAGGACTTGCCGTCAATGGCATGAGCTACCAGGCAAGAGACGGCCGCAATGCAAACAGTGCGATGATCGTCACGGTGCGGCCGGAGGATTTCGGAGGGGATGACCTGCTGGCCGGAGTGGAGTTTCAGCGGAAACTGGAGCGTGCGGCCTATCAGGCAGGCGGCGGTCAGGTATCGGTGCAGCTGCTGGGTGATTTCCGGCAGCATGTCATCAGTAAAAATCTGGGAGAAGTTGAACCTTGCATCAAGGGGGCATGGACCTTTGGCGACGTAAGAGGTATTTTCCCAACAGAGCTCTCAGCAGCATTGGAAGAGGGGATCATGGGCTGTGAACATTTGATTCCGGGCTTTTCAAGGCCGGATGCAGTTCTTTCCGGAGTCGAAAGCCGAACCTCATCCCCGGTACGCATTCTGCGGGGTGAAAATCAGGAGAGCACGCTCCTTGGCCTCTATCCTTGCGGAGAGGGCGCAGGCTATGCCGGTGGAATTACCTCGGCAGCCATGGACGGCATCAAAACGGCGGAAGCCATCGCCGCGCGATATGCTGTGACCAGCATGGATTGAAATGCTGGATCTGAATAGTCACCCGAATTTTTTGTATACAAGCGAAAAGCTTTGTGCTATGATAAAAAAGTATAGGGAGGAAGCTTATGAGATCAAAGAATGGCTGGGTTTTACTCGTGATGCTGCTTTCCGGCATCGTCCTTGGCGGCTTTATTGGCATGCTGACGTCCGGAGTTTCGGGACTTAGCTGGCTGAATTATGGACAGAGCTTCGGACTTGAGAATCCGATTGTGCTCGATTTGGGAATCCTTATTTTGACCTTTGGTCTGAGTATTCAGATTACCATTGCCAGCATTATCGGTGTGATAGCTGCCATCATCATATATCGAAGGATGTAAGTATCCGTCATCCGCTGCCTGGAGAGCAGAAAGGATGGAAAATGGGTACTACGACGATGAAAGAGTTATATAAGGAAGAACGACCCTACGAGAAATGCCTGAAGCATGGAACGAAGGCTCTCTCGGATGCAGAGCTGCTGGCTGTGGTGATACGTACCGGAACAAAGGGAGAAAACGTCTGCCAGCTGGCGGGACGGATCTTAAGTCTTCCCGGTTATGAAGGCTTAAGGGGCTTAAATCAAATTTCCCTGGAACGCCTGTGTGCGGTAAAAGGCATCGGGCAGGTGAAGGCCATCCAGCTGAAATGCCTGGCAGAATTGGCCGGGCGCATGGCAAAGGCAGAGGCGGCCAAGAGGCTATGCTTTCGGACACCGGAGACGATAGCAGATTATTTTATGGAAGATCTGCGTCATGCCGAGCAGGAAGAGCTTCATGCCCTGTTCCTAAATACCAGAAATATGCTTTTAAAAGAAAAGCTGATGTTTAAAGGGACGGTAAATGCTTCCCTTGTGTCTCCAAGGGAGATTTTTATGGAGGCTTTGGAGTGCCATGCCGTACAGCTTATCCTGATTCACAATCATCCAAGCGGAGATCCGACTCCCAGCAGAGAGGATATCCTGATGACAGGGAGAATCAGTAAAACGGGTGATATGCTGGGAATTAAGCTTTTGGATCATATTGTGATTGGGGATCATTGCTATGCCTCTATGCGGGAGCAGGGAACCCTGTCAGAAATAGATAAGGAATAAATGCAAAAGAAAGTGAGGAATTAACATGTCTGCACAGAGTTTTGGATGTGACTTTGGAACGAGCAGCATTAAGATTTACAGTAAGGAAAGCGATACCATTTTCTGTGAAAAGAATATGGTGGCTATTGAAGAAAAAAAGGGAATGATTGCCTATGGAGATGAGGCTTTTGAAATGCATGAAAAAGCACCGTCCAATATCGAGGTACTCTATCCGATGTCCTTTGGAACGGTAGCCAGCATTACCTATATGCAGGAGTTTTTAAAAGCTTTTCTGGAGACCCATACCAAGGGAAATCTGAAAGGCGCTGAGTTTGTCGTTGCCCTTCCGACCGATGTGCAGGATCGTGTATTCAGCACTTTGATTCAGGGTACTGGACTCAAGTCCAAAAATGTTCAGATGATCGATAAACCGGTCGCTGCCGGCTTAGGTCTTGGCCTCGATGTAACCCAGTCCCAGGGTGTCATGATTGTGGATGTGGGAGCAGACACGACAGAGATTTCGATCCTTTCTCTGGGCGGAACCGTAACGAGCAAGCTTATCAAGAACGGCGGAAATAAGATCGATGAGGCAATTGCCAATGCGATCCGCCGGGAGTATGGTTATTTTATCGGCAATAAGACAGCAGAGATTCTGAAAAATGAACTCGGCTATCAGCCCGGAGATACCACATCCAAGCGTGAGATCTGCGGCCGCAATATGGCACTTGGCCTGCCGGCTCTTCTCGAGATTACAGCGGATTTCGTGGCAAATGCCATTGCCGAGAATCTGAAGGCTATCGTAGATGCGATCAAGGTGATTTTGGAACGTACGCCGCCTGAGCTGGGTGTCGACATTATCCGGAACGGTATTTTCCTAGCCGGCGGTGTGGCAAACTTAAAGGGACTGGACAAGCTTATCGCAGATGCAACCAATATCCAGGTAAATCTTGTCGAAAAGCCGGAGGAATGCGTTGCAAGAGGTCTGGAGCGTGTGATCAAAGAGAAGGAATTCCGCAGTCTGACCTTTGTTACGAAAGAGCAGAATTACAACTAAGCATGGTCAGGTGAAGTATGAAGAAAAGAAATTCTTTTACAGTGCCGTCCAGATATATTTTTGCTGCACTGGTGCTTCTTTGTATCGGAATGATGTATGCGTCCTATGCGACAGGCTTTGCGGGGAAAACCGTAAGCAGGGTGACGGGATATCTTTTTGTGCCTTTCGAGAGAGGGATCAACAGCATCGGCGGCTGGGCCAGAGATAAGAGCAACAGCCTCCAGGATCTGGCGGATGCGCAGGCAGAAAAGCAGGCACTCCAGGAGCAGGTGGATACACTGACTCTCGAAAACAGCAGGCTGATGCAGAATCAATACCGCCTGCAGGAGTTGGAGGAGCTATACAATCTGGATCAGACCTACGGGGAATATAATAAGGTGGCGGCAAATATCATTGCCAGCGACTCCGGAAACTGGTTTAATACCTTTGTGATTGACAAAGGCAGCAGCGACGGAATTGCTGTGGATATGAATGTAATTGCCGGCAGCGGTCTGGTCGGAATCGTTACAAAGACTGGTGACAACTGGGCACAGGTGCGATCTATCATCGACGATATGAGCGAGGTGAGTGCACAGGTGCTGTCCACCTCGGATCTTTGCTTTGTCAAGGGCGATCTGCAGCTCATGGAATCCGGCCTGATTCAGCTTTCTCAGCTTCGCGATACAGAGGGAAAAGCCAGTATCGGCGATTCGGTTGTGACCTCACACGTGAGTGACAAGTACCATGCGGGGCTTTTGATTGGCTATATCAATGAACTGAATCTCGATGCGAACAATCTGACCAGCTCCGGTACCCTGACACCGGCTGTAGATTTTGAACATCTTCATTCGGTATTGGTGATTACGGATTTGAAGCAGTCCGTGGAAGAATAGGACAGGTGTAAAAAGAATGAGACGAAAAGTAACAGTATCTCTTCTGATTATCATATGCTTTATCCTCCAGTCAACCGTATTTCAGGCACTGGCACTTGCGGGAATCGTGCCAAATCTACTTTTGATCGTTACTTCGTCTCTGGGCTTTATGCGCGGAGAAAAGGAAGGTATGGCAGTCGGCTTCTTTTGTGGACTTTTAAATGATATTTTCTTCGGACAGCTCTTTGGCTTCTATAGCCTTTTGTATCTGTTTTTAGGCTATGGGAGCGGTCTCTTTCATCGCATGTTTTACGATGAGGATATCAAGCTTCCGATGATCTGGATTGCGCTCTCGGAGCTGATATACGGTTTCGGCGTCTATTTTTTCCTATTTCTGATGCGCAGCAAGTTCCAATTCGGCTTTTACTTTTTCCACATTATTCTTCCGGAGCTTATCTATACGGTGGTGGTCACCATCGTATTTTACCGGTTGATTCGTTGGATCAATCATTGGCTGGAGAAGCATGAAGAAGGGGAGAATAAGAAGTTAGTTTCAACTATCAACTATCAGGATACAAATGAGGCGGGGACAGACGGACAATAAGACAGAGGAGTAAGAAAATTGTTAGACGAAATCAAAGAAGTCTTAGGTAATTTCATCAAATCCCGAACCTTTGTGCTGAGTGTGGTCTTTCTGGTTCTCTTCGGCATTTTGCTGCAGAGAGTCTTCTATCTGCAGATCGTAAAGGGCAGTGACTATGTGGACTCCTTTTCGCTGAAGACAGAGCGAGAGGTTTCCGTAGCGAGTACCAGAGGCAATATTTACGATCGAAACGGAGAGGTGCTGGCTTACAGTGAACTTTCCTACTCCGTCACGATCCAGGATAACGGAACCTATGCGAATACAAAGACTAAAAATGCCAAGCTCAATGAGACCATTTACAAGCTGATCAAGCTGATTGAAAAAAATGGCGACAGCACAGTCAGCGATCTGGGCATCGTCTGGAACAATGGAAGCTATGAGTATTCGCTGGAAGGAAATGCCCTGCTTCGTCTGAAGGCAGATGTCTATGGTGAGACAAAGGTCAGCGACCTCGAGCCGAAGGAAGAGCTGGCTACGGCAGATGAATTGATGACTTATCTGTGCGGAGAAAAGAAATATGACATCCGCAGCAGCTATACCGAAGAGGAACAGGAAAAATATGGAATTTCCGTTTCGGGCTATACACCGGAGGAGCAGCTTCAGATCGCCACGATTCGTTTTGGCATATCTGCAAACAATTACAAGCGCTATGTGGCAACTACGGTGGCAAGCGATGTCTCAGATGAGACCGTAGCGGCGGTTCTGGAAAATCAGAGTGAACTGCAGGGAACGGATATTGCCGAGAGCAGCAAGAGAGTTTATCCGGACAGCAAATATTTTGCACCCATCATCGGATATATCGGAAAGGCTTCTCAAGAAGAGCTGGAAACCCTGCAGGAAGAGAATCCCGATTATGAACTCAATGATATTGTAGGAAAAGCCGGGATCGAACAGTATATGGAAACCGAGCTTCAGGGAACCAAGGGCTACGAGAAAATGTATGTAGACAGCGTAGGCCGGATTCTGGAAGTGTCTGAAAAAAAAGATGCTTCCCCGGGCAATGATGTCTATCTGACCATTGACAAAGACCTGCAAATGGCCTGCTACAACATTCTGGAACAGAAGCTTGCCGGAATCCTGATTTCCAAGATCCAGAATACCAAGGAATATGATCCGGGCTCAAACCCCAGCGCTGCGAAAATCATGATTCCCATCTATGATGTCTACTATGCGATGATCAACAACTATATTCTTGACATTACGCATTTTAGCGCAGACGATGCGACCGATCTGGAAAAAAGCGTTTACAGCCGCTTTGAGACGAAGCTTTCCAGCACCCTTGACAGCCTGCTTTCCGAATTGAATTCAGATCAGGCGACGGCTTATCAGAATCTCTCGAAAGAGATGAAGAATTATATGAGCTATATTGTATCGGATGTCCTGATGGGGGACAATCAGGTTCTCATGAAGGATGCAGTCGATACCTCCGATGCTACCTATATCGCCTGGACGACGGATGAGACGATCAGCCTTAGAGAATATCTGCAATATGCGATTTCCCAGAACTGGATCGACGTCACAAAGATATCCAATGACAATTCCTATCTGGATTCCAAGGAGATTTATCAGTCTGTTCTTCAATATATCCGGGAAGCCCTGACGCAGGATAGTGAATTCTGGAAGATGCTCTATAAGTACATGCTGCTTAGTGACCAGATATCCGGAAGAGAAATTTGTCTTTTATTATATGACCAAAATGTGCTAGAATATGATGAAGATACGGTCGCAAAGCTGAATTCGGGAGCTTTGAGTGCATATAGCTTTATGCTGGATAAGATTCAAAACCTGGAAATCACTCCTGCTCAGCTGGCACTGGAGCCCTGCAGCGGCAGTATTGTGGTAGTGGATACCAAGACCGGTGATACCCTGGCCTGCGTAACCTATCCAAGCTATGATAATAATCGCCTGACGAATGTGATGGATTCCAAGTATTATAATAGCCTGCGAAAGGATCTTTCCTCACCCTTTGTAAATCGTGTGACGCAGGAAAATCTGGCTCCCGGTTCCACCTTCAAGCCTATTACGGCAATTGCGGGTCTGGAAGAGGGCGTGATCAATCCATCAACTGTGATCTATGCATCCGGACAGTTTACCGAGATTACACCGTCTCCGACCTGCTGGATCTTCAACCAGTATGGAGGACATCATGGAAATGAGACCGTGGTTACTGCGATCCGTGATTCGTGTAATGTTTTCTTTTATGAAGTAGGCTATCGGCTGGCAGGCGGACGTTCCGGTTCAGGCTACAATTCTGATAAGGGTCTTTCTATTCTGGAAAAATACGCCAGAATGTTCGGCCTGGGAGAAAAATCAGGCCTGCAGCTTTCGGAATATGAGCCGCATATCTCGGATTCAGATGCCGTACGTTCCTCCATCGGACAGGGTACAAACAGCTATTCCCTTTCCCATATAGCTCGCTATGTGACGACCTTGGCAAACCGGGGAAATTGTTACGATCTGACGCTTTTAGACAAGCTGACGAAGACTGACGGAACCGTGATAGAGGAGTATGAGCCGGTTTTATATAACAAGGTGGAGATCGCAGACAGCACCTGGAATGCAGTGCAGCAGGGTATGCGGCAGGTAGCCGAAAATACCACTTCACTCAATGCGCTAAGCGATCTGGGACTCAATGTGGCCGGAAAAACCGGAACCGCACAGCAGAGCAAGAGTCACCCGAACCATGCCCTGTTTGTAGGCTTTGCGCCGTATGAGGATCCGGAAATTTCTGTCGCAGTCCGTATTGCCAATGGTTATACTTCCGCAAACTGTGCGGAGGTAGGCGCAGACGTATTCAAGTACTATTTCAATCTTACAGATGAGGAGGAGATCCTAAGTGGAACGGCAAGTGGTTCCACCGGACAGACGATCGGGGATTAGGAGAGAAAAGTGATGTCAAACCAGTCAGTTATCATAAAAAGCAACCGGTATGGACTCATTGTCATTCTGGATGAGGAGTCAGACTGGGAGAAGATAAAAAAAGATGTAGCGGAGAAATTTTCTGCTTCCGCAAAGTTCTTTGGAAATGCCCAGATGGCAATTTGTTTTCGGGGAAGGAAGCTTGAGGCTTCGGAAGAAGAGGAGCTGGTTCAGCTCATCGAGGCGAACTGCCAGATACAGGTTACCTGCCTTGTAGACGAAGATGAGACGACAGAGACAAAGATGAGAGAAGCTGTGGAGCAGGCGGAAGGAAAGAGTGAGCACGTCGAGGAGCATGAGCTTGCAAACCTGCAGGACGGCCGCTTTTACAAGGGAACGCTAAGATCCGGACAGGTTCTGGAGTCTGAAACCAGTATCATCATACTAGGTGATGTCAATCCCGGTGCAAGGGTGGTATCCAAGGGGAATATCATCGTACTGGGTGCCCTGAAAGGAAATGTTTTTGTAGGGGCAGCAGGAAATGAAGCAGCTTTTGTGGCAGCCCTTTCGATGGAGCCGATGCAGATCCGGATCGGTGATGTCATCGCGCGAAGCTCGGACGGAAAGACGCCCCATCGCAAAAAGGCAGATGATACACCGAAAATTGCCTTTGCAGAGGATGGGAACATCTATATCGAGCCCATTACAAAAGAAGTTTTAAATGATATTAAATTATAAATAATGACTCGGAGGAAAAAGGTATGAGTGAAGTAATTGTAATTACATCCGGAAAGGGCGGCGTAGGAAAGACTACTTCCACCGCAAATATCGGAACAGGACTTGCGAAGCTTGGAAAAAGCGTCGTTATGATCGATACCGATATCGGACTTCGAAACCTGGATGTGGTAATGGGACTGGAAAATCGGATTGTATACAATCTGGTTGATGTTGTCGAGGGAAATTGCCGGATGAAGCAGGCTTTGATTAAGGATAAGCGTTATTCCAACCTTTGTCTCCTTCCTTCTGCACAGACCAGAGATAAGACAGCTGTCAATCCGGAACAGATGAAAGCCCTCATCGAGGAGCTGAAGCCGGAATTTGATTACATCCTTTTGGACTGCCCGGCAGGTATTGAGCAGGGCTTCAAAAATGCCATCGCAGCGGCTGATCGAGCTTTGATTGTGACGACACCGGAGGTTTCTGCTATCCGTGATGCAGACCGTATCATCGGCCTTTTGGAGGCTAATGAAATCCATAAGATCCATTTGATTGTAAACCGTCTGCGTATGGACATGGTAAAGCGCGGAGACATGATGTCCATCGAGGATGTCATCGATATCCTTTCTATCGACCTGATCGGTGCTGTCCCGGATGATGAAAGCATCGTAGTGGCTACGAATCAGGGAGAGCCTTTAGCCGGAGATTCCTCTCTGCCCGGTATGGCTTACATGAATATCTGTAAGCGAATCATGGGTGAGGAAGTTCCGCTGATGAATCTGGATGTAAATAACGGATTTTTCGCGAAGCTTGCGAAGCTCTTCAAATAAGTCAGGGGGGAAGAAAAATGGCATTGATGGATTTCTTTCGAAAGAAAAGCTCGGGAGATGTGGCAAAGGACAGACTGAAGCTGCTCTTGATTTCAGACCGGGCAAACTGTTCCCCTGAGGTTATGGAACTGATCAAAAATGACATCATCAAGGTGATTTCCAAATATATGGAGATCGACTGCGAAAATCTGGATATCCAGATTACGCAGACAGAGTCTGACGGACAGAACGGACATGTACCTGCCCTTTGTGCCAATATTCCCATCAAGGATCTAAAGCATAAAGATCAGCAGAGATAAGACAAGATAAGCAAGGAGCACTATGTTAAAACAGTATCGATTGAGGGATTACAGATTCAGACTTGTGTGTTATGTATATGCGATCACGATTTTAGGAATTCTTGTTATCGGAAGCGCAGAGAAATCGGTACAAAATCAGCAGATTCTGGGCTTATGCCTCGGAACCGTGGCCATGCTTGTGATCTCAGTCATCGACTATACCTGGGTGTTGAAATTTTACTGGCTGATTTATGCAGTAAATCTGGTTTTGCTGCTCCTGGTGAAGACGCCTCTTGGAGACGATGCCAATGGCGCAGTCCGCTGGCTGAAGATTGGAGGCTTTCGTTTTCAGCCTTCCGAGCTTTCCAAGCTTCTTCTAATTCTCTTTTTTGCAAAAATTCTGGACAAATACAGGGAAAATCTGAATACTTGGAAAATTTTGGGGATTATGGCGGCACTTTTTGCGGTACCGGCCGCTTTGATTAAGAGCCAGCCGGATTTGTCTACGACCATTTCGATCTGTATGACTTTTGGAATCCTGCTTTTCATCTCGGGTCTTAGTTATAAGTTGATCGGAGGTGCACTTGCGGTAGGAATCCCGGCAGCTGTAATCTTTATCAGTCTGATCATGCAGCCAGATCAGAAGATTCTCGATCATTATGCCTGGCTTCGTATCATGGCATGGCTGAATCCGACGCAGTATGCGGATAATGCCTACCAGCAGCAAAATTCCATCATGGCGATAGGATCCGGTCAGCTTGTGGGGAAGGGGCTGAACAATAATCTGGTATCCTCCGTCAAGAACGGAAGCTTCATTGCGGAGCCGCAGACGGACTTTATCTTTGCGGTAGCGGGTGAGGAGCTTGGATTTATCGGCTGCGCAACAATTATTTTACTATTGGCACTGATTGTGCTAGAATGTATCTGGATCGGCAAAAAATCCCGGGATTTTTCGGGGACGCTGATTTGCTGCGGAGTGGCGGGCTATATCGGTTTTCAAAGCTTCGTCAATATCTGTGTAGCGACGGGAATCTTTCCAAATACCGGAATCCCGTTGCCCTTTGTCAGCTATGGGCTGACGTCGCTTATGACATTATTCATGGCCATAGGTTTTGTGTTGAATGTCGGTTTACAGCCGAAAAAATACTAACTTGGGGGTGTTCCTATGAACATTGGTTTAATTGCACATGATGCAAAAAAGAAATTGATGCAGAATTTCTGCATCGCATACCGGGGAATTCTCAGCAAGCATGAGCTCTATGCGACGGGAACAACCGGGAGACTGATCGTCGAGGTGACAAATCTGAATGTCCATAAATATCTCGCAGGTCATCTGGGAGGCGGACAGCAGCTGGCTGCACAGATCGAGCATAACCAGATGGATTTGGTGATTTTCCTGCGTGATCCGCTGAACCCAAAGCAGCATGAGCCGGATGTAAATAATGTAGTGAAGCTTTGCGACATGTATAATATCCCGTTGGCAACCAACCTTGCGACTGCTGAGCTCCTGATCAAAGCTTTGGAGCGCGGTGACATGGAATGGAGAGAATTATACAATTAGTTGGAAATAACTGTTGCCTTTTTTGAACAAAATGACTATACTGATAGTATCAAAGCAGGCAGAATTGCCTTCGAAAGAAAAATGGGAAAACCAAGGAGGATACAGCTATGGTGCAGTTAATTGTAGGAAGTAAGGGAGACGGAAAGACAAAGCATTTATTGGATCGAGTAAACAGTCAGATCAAGACAGCCTCTGGCAACATCGTATATCTGGATAAGAATACAAAGCATATGCATGAGCTGGACAACAAGGTTCGCCTGATCAATGTAGCTGATTATCCGCTGAAGAACTGTGATGAGTTTATCGGCTTCATCCTCGGCATTATTTCACAGGATTATGATCTCGAGCAGATGTATCTGGACAGCTTTTTGAAGATTGCTCATCTGGAGGGTGAGGATTTGACAGATGCACTGACCCAGCTGAATGCTATCAGTGAACAGTTTAAGATAACCTTCTGTCTGAGTGTTTCCGTAGAAGAGAGTGAGCTTCCCGAGTTTGCAAAAGAGCAGGTACTTATTTCCTGTTAGGTTCCCGCTGATTTTAAATCAGTTACTGTTTTAGTTCTGCATGAAATAGAAGAGGATGCCCTGTTTCAGGGTGTCCTCTCGTTTGATACGGAGGAATTTGGCTGGTGGCAAAAGCCGGAAAAAAGAAATATATCAGATATCGGCGCCCTTTGAATATCGGCGTTGTATTTTTTGGATTTATAGCGGTATATTTGATCGTTTGTATTTATATGTATTTTACATCCACCCATATCTCCGGATATGAGGTCATCGAGGGAAACCTTTCCACGGATTATCATTATACGGGCTTTGCGCTGCGTACGGAGCAGGTATATACGTCGGATAAGGCCGGATATATCAATTATTACGCTTCGGAAAATGAAAAGGTTTCGGTTCTTTCCACGGTTTATACCATCGATGAGAGTGGGAAGATGGCTGACATTTTGCAGGAAAATGCGGATGAGATCAGCCTGACAGAGGAAAATTATACAGAGCTTCGTTCCCAGATCAGCACCTATATGGCTGGCTTTTCGGATATGGAGTTTGACAGTATTTACAATTTTAAAACGAATATCGACAGTACGATTCTCGAGCTGGTCAACCAGAATATGGTAGATAAGCTGGACAGCGCAGCAGATGAAAACAGCAGTCTTTTCACTCGCTGCAATTCAGCTGCGGCAGGGGTAGTAGAGTATTATATAGATGGATATGAGGATGTGAGTCTCGATAAGCTGAGTGCAGATTGGTTTGACGAGAGCCAGTATCAAAGAACCAGCCTTCGTGCGAATGAGCTGGTGAGTGCAGGAGATACGGTATACAAGCTGATCACCGATGAAAACTGGAAATTAGTTTTCCTGTTGGACAATGAGATGGAAAGCTATATCTTAGGCAAGCTTGAAGCAAATCAGAAGACGGCAGAGGATGGAACTGTGACGCAGGGCACTACCTATATTCAGATTCGTTTTGACAAGGATGAGCAGGAGGTTTGGCCATCGGTAGCCATCGAATACCGCGATGGTCAGGCGTATGGAGTTTTAAGCTTTGTAAATTCCATGGTACGCTATGCAAATGAACGTTATCTGAAGTTTGAAGTCCTCCGGGATGAGACTACCGGACTTAAGATCCCGAAGACTGCGATTACGGAGAAGGAATTCTATGTGATTCCTGTGGCCTATCTCACCAAGGTGGAAGACGACACAGGCTTTACAAAGCAGGTGACGGCAGAGGATGGCAGTGTAAGTGCCCAGTTTGTGAATTGCACCATTTATTATCAGGATGATGAGAATGCCTATGTGGATCCGGAGGAAGAAGATTTCAGTACATCGAAAAAGAAGATAGCAAGTGGTGATTTGCTCATCAAGGAGGATTCTTCCGAGACCTATCAGGTGGGACAGACGTCCACCTTGACCGGTGTCTATAATATCAATAAGGGCTATACCATTTTCCGTCAGATCGAGGTGCTTTACGAAAATGAGGAGTATGCGATTGTGAAAGAAGGAACGAGCTTCGGCCTGTCTGTTTATGACCGGATTGTCCTGAATGCAGATACGGTGTCTGAGGATCAGGTGATTTATTAACCAGGAGGAAGAAAAAATGAGTATGGTAGTGGAAAATCTGGCAGAGGTAGAAAAAAAGGTTTGTGAGGCCTGCGAGCGTGCCGGACGCTCCCGCGATGAAGTAACCTTAATCGCAGTCAGCAAGACCAAGCCGATGTCTATGATAGAAGAGCTGCTGCCGGGCGGCACCAGAGATTTTGGTGAAAATAAGGTGCAGGAGCTGTGCGAAAAATATGAGGTGCTTCCGAAGGATATTCGCTGGCACCTGATCGGGCACCTGCAGCGCAATAAGGTGAAATATATTGTCGACAAGGCATTTTTAGTTCATTCGGTTGATTCTCTTCGCCTGGCGGAGACGATTAACGATGAAGGAAAGAAAAAAGGCATTACCGTTCCGGTTTTGATAGAAGTCAACGTAGCCGGCGAAGAGAGTAAGTTCGGAGTCGCTCCGCAGGAGACAGAAGACCTCGTGCGCGAGATTGCAAAGCTGCCCTTCGTCCGGATAAAGGGACTGATGACGATCGCGCCCTATGTGGAAGATCCGGAAGAGAACCGGATACATTTTTCCGGGTTAAGGCAATTATCTGTTGACATCAGAGAGAAAAATATTGATAATGTATCTATGAATGTCCTGTCAATGGGTATGACAGGAGATTATCAGGTGGCCATCGAAGAGGGAGCAACCATGGTTCGTGTCGGAACAGGCATATTCGGTGAGCGCAATTACAATATCTAGTAGATTGGAGACTGTGTTATGAGTGTGATCGATAAATTTCTGGATGTCATGAAGCTCGGAGGAGAGGACTACGACGACGATTATGACGATGACTACGATTATGACGATGATTACGAGGAAAAGCCGAAGAAGAGCCTATTTAAAAAGAAGAAGAATGAAGAGTCTGACGATGATTTAGATCTTGACCCGGCTCCTTCTGCGAGACCGGCAAAGGTGACACCCATCCGTCAGGTACAGAGAAAATCCGGAAATGGAATGGAAGTATGTGTTATCAAACCGACAGGCTTCGAGGATTCACTGGAGATCATGGATACCTTACTCAGCAATCGCACGGTAGTCCTGAATTTCGAGGGGCTGGATGTAGATGTTGCCCAGAGAATTATCGACTTCACTTCCGGCGGATGCTATTCCATAGGCGGACATCTCCAGAAGGTATCCGGCTATATCTTCCTGGTAACGCCTAAGAATGTCGATATATCCGGAGATTTGCAGGATATCTTAAGTGGTTCCCTGGATATTCCTTCTGTATACAGTAAGTGATTATGACAAAAGAAGAGCAGCAGTGGAAAAGACATTTTCTCGATTTGGCCGAGACAGCATATCAGAGAGACATCCTTGTCTTTTCCGATTTTCTGAATTTAAATGAATTGAGTATCTTTGAGAGTTTACGTCCGGAGCTTCCGGCTCTTTATCTGGAGAGCTTCGGCGGATACGACTTGGCGGAGCGTCAGATAGCGATATTTCGTCCTGAGGCTCCGAACTTTTATGCGGAGATTCCCATAAGCTGTCTGAGGATTCGGCCGTTACAGGCAAAATTTGCGGAAGAGCTGAACCATAGGGATTATCTGGGAGCGATCCTGAATCTGGGACTGGAGAGAAGCTGCCTGGGAGACATTCTCGTAGAGGAGGATGCGACCTATCTTTTCTGCCTGACCCGAATGGCTGATTTTATCCGGGATAATTTAACGAGGATCCGCCATACTTCGGTATATGTCGAAAAGGTCGAACCGGAATCTTTTCACTATGAACCAAAATATAAAGAAGTAAGCGGAACAGTAGCATCCGTAAGACTGGATAAGCTATTGGCACTTGCTTTTCAGGCTTCCCGCAGCAGCTTAAGCGGATTGATTGAGGGCGGAAAGGTTTTTGTAAACGGAAAACTGATTACCTCCAATGGCTATGAGCCAAAGGAGGGAGATTTGATTTCTGTCCGTGGATTTGGACGTTTCCGCTATCAGGGAAGAAAGGGACAGTCAAAAAAAGGAAGAGACTATGTAGTCCTGTGGCGCTACATTTAACTTCAGACTTAAGATAAGGAGCATAAAATGGAAGAAAGCAGAGAAGACAGAAGACGTGTGCTTCCGGTAAAGAAAGATGGCAGATTCTCATATCATATCGTGCTGAATCCTGATTTTTCACGACTGGGCGAGGAAGTGAAAAAGCTGGAAGTAGACGGCAGAAAACTCTGTATCGTGGCGGATGCTGAGGCTGGAAAGCTTTACGGAAAAGAAGTTGAAAAAGAGCTTTTGAAGGTCGCCGGAAATGTCGATTATTATGTAATTCCCTCCGGTGAGGAGCATAAGACCCTAGATACAGTACGCGGGATTTATACCTTCCTCATCGAGAAGCATTATGACCGTAAGGATCTTTTGGTAGCTCTCGGAGGAGGCGTTGTGGGAGATTTGACAGGCTTTACTGCGGCAACCTATCTGCGCGGCATTGGCTTTATCCAGATTCCTACGACACTTTTGTCTCAGGTAGACAGCAGCATCGGCGGAAAAACAGGTGTCGATTTTGACTGCTATAAAAATATGGTAGGCGCCTTTCATATGCCCCGGCTGGTTTATATCAATCCGGCCGTTCTTCGTACCCTTTCCGACCGGCAGTTTGCCTCCGGCATGGGAGAAATTCTGAAACATGGCTTGATTAAAAATGGAAATTATTTCCAGTGGCTTTTGGAAAACCAGCGGGAGATTCGAGAGAGAGATCTGGATCTTCTAATGACAATGATCGAGGAGAGCTGTAAGGTCAAGCGTGCGGTAGTAGAACAGGATCCGACGGAACAGGGAGAACGGGCGCTTCTGAACTTTGGTCATACCATCGGTCATGCAGTTGAAAAGCTAAAGAATTTCAGCCTTTCTCATGGCGAATGCGTCTCCATCGGCTGCGCAGCGGCGGCCTATCTTTCCTGGAAGAGGGGCTGGATTTCAGAGAAGGATCTGGTCTATATCTGCGAGGGTCTTAGGGAATTTGAGCTGCCGATTCGCTGTGACGGCCTTTCTGCACCGGAGATTTTAAAGGCTACAAAATCGGATAAGAAGATGGACGCCGGCAGCATCAAATTTATTCTTTTGCAGCATATTGGTGAGGCCTTCGTGGATCGAAGCTTGACCGATGATGAGCTGTTGGAAGCAATTCAGTGGATTCTCGGCGAATCCCTATCTTAGAGGAAATGATATGAAAAAGAAAACGAAAAATCATCTGATTGGACTGCTGCTCGTGATTCTTTTGATTGCGCTCGACCAATGGACGAAGCTTCTGGCGGTACAGCATTTAAAGGGACAGAAGCCTTTTGTCATCCTGGATGGAATATTTGAATTGCATTACCTGGAAAACCGTGGTGCAGCCTTCGGAATTTTGCAGGGACAGAAGGGGATTTTTCTCCTTTGTACAGCCTTTGTATTGGCCGTTCTCTGTTTCTATTATCACCGGATGCCTCCGGAGAAGCGTTATATCCCTTTGCGGATCGTGGGTGTTTTGCTTGGAGCAGGAGCTGTCGGCAATCTGATTGACCGGATGAGCCAAAGCTATGTTGTAGATTTCTTATATTTCAAGCTGATTGATTTTCCGGTCTTCAATGTTGCCGACTGCTATGTGACCGTCGGTGCAGTACTTCTGGCTGTCCTGATTCTCTTTGTCTATCGGGAGGATGAGCTGACCTTCTTCAGCTTGAAAAAGAAGCATGAATGAAAAAAATTGGCAGAGCTTAACGGTAGAAGCACAGGATGCCGGAAAACGGATGGATAAATATCTGGCAGAGCAATTTCCGGACAGCACCCGTTCCTACCTGCAAAAGCTCCTAAAAGACGAAAATGTGAAGATGAATGGAGCCCTTGTGAAGGCCAGCACGAAAACCTGTGCGGGTGCCTGCATCGAAGTTTCGATTCCGGAACCGGTGGAAGCTGAGATTTTACCGGAGGCTCTTCCTCTAGATATTCTTTATGAGGATTCCGACGTGATCCTGATCAATAAGCCAAAGGGTCTCGTGGTGCATCCGGCGGCAGGCCATACGACGGGAACGCTGGTCAACGCACTGATGTATCATTGCCACGAGAATTTATCAGGGATCAACGGGGTGCTGCGCCCTGGGATTGTACACCGGATCGATAAGGATACCACGGGTGTGTTGGTGGTCTGCAAGAATGATAAGGCGCACAATGAGCTGGCAAAGCAGCTAAAGGAACATAGCATTACAAGAAAATACCGTGCGATCGTCTGTGGCAACCTCAGCAAGGATGAGGGCACTGTGGATGCGGCTATTGGGCGCCATCCGAGAGAACGCAAAAAGATGGCCATCGTCAAAACGGGCGGAAAGCGAGCTGTGACTCATTATCGTGTATTGGAGCGCTTCGGCAGCTATACATATATCGAGTGCCAGCTGGAGACGGGACGAACCCATCAGATTCGCGTGCATATGGCAAGCCTGGGACATCCGCTTTTAGGCGATGAGGTCTACGGACGGGGAAGGTCTTCGTTCCATCTGGAGGGGCAGACCCTGCATGCTATGACTCTTGGATTTCTCCATCCGAGCACCGGAGAATATCTGGAATTTACAGCACCTCTTCCAGAATATTTTGAGAAGATACTAAAAAAACTTCGGAATGAATAAAGTTTTGTCTTGCGTAAGGAAAATGTCTGTGATATAATAAACGAGTTGCTGATAAGTACAGCAAAATGCCGGCGTGTCGGAATGGCAGACGAGGCAGACTCAAAATCTGTTGCGGGCAACCGCGTGCGGGTTCAAGTCCCGCCGCCGGCAGGGAAAGAGAAGAACTTCGTAAGATAGCAAATGTCTTACGAAGTTTTTTGTTTTATATCTATTTTAACAGAAAGGAGACAGCATATGACTTGTAAAGAAGCAGAACAAAAGATTATGCCTTATATCAATGATGAATTGACCGATAAGCAGCTGGAACCCTTTCTGAAACATATCGCTACCTGTAAAAACTGTTATGAGGAACTGGAAATTTATTATACCATCTATGCCGGCCTTTCCCAGCTGGATGGGAAAAATGAAGGGCAGGACATGCACAATCTTTTAAAGGAAGCACTGCGCTCATCCGAACAGCGTGTGCGAGGACGTTTCTTCTTTAACCTGTGTTGTGTCATTTCCCAGGTTCTGGCCATGACAGCCCTGACATCAATCATTGTGATGGAGATCATAAAGCTATGAGTGAAAAGATTTTGCTGGTGGATGGTCACAGTATCATCCACCGTGCCTTCTACGGCGTGACGGATCTGACAAATTCGGAAGGACTGCATACGAATGCAATCTATGGCTTTCTGAATACCTTATTTAAGGTTTTGGATGAGGAAAAGCCGGACTATCTGACGGTCGCGTTTGATGTTCATGCACCTACCTTCCGTCATCAGATCTATGAAGCCTACAAGGGAACCAGAAAGCCCATGCCATCCGAGCTTCGGGAGCAAATTCCGGTACTGAAGGAAGTTCTCCATGCTATGGGAATTCAGACGATGGAAAAAGCCGGGCTTGAGGCGGATGACCTTTTGGGAACCGTGGCAAAGCGCAGTGAAGAACGCGGATTGGAAGTCACCGTCCTTTCGGGAGATCGGGATCTTTTGCAGCTTGCGACGGAGCATATACGCATCCGCCTGCCAAAGACGAAGGGCGGCGTAACAGAGACCGAAAATTATCATACACAGGATGTCATTGACAAATATCAGGTTACACCGCCTCAGATTATCGAATTAAAGGCGTTGATGGGGGATTCTGCGGACAATATTCCGGGCGTTCCGGGAATCGGAGAGAAGACGGCGACAAATCTGATTGTTCAGTATGGAAGCATCGAAAATACCTATGCGCATCTCGAAGAGATAAAGCCGAACCGTGCAAAAAATGCCCTGCAGGAGCATTACGATATGGCGGTAATGAGTAAAACACTCGCGACTATCAATATCGATTGTGATTATGACTATGATTGGGAAAAAGCAAGATTAGGCAACATTTATACAAAAGAAGCCTATGCTTTCTTTAAAAGGCTGGAATTTAAAAATATGCTTTCCCGTTTTCAGGCAGAAGCTCCGGCCAATCAGGAAATCGAACAGGGCTTTTGTATTCTGGAAGAGTTTGGAGACATCGATGAGATCCTTAAGAGAGCCTTGGATCAATCGAAGCTCTCTTTTGTGCTACATCTGGAGGAAGGACGCCTCGTTGCCCTCTCGCTGACCATTTCGGAAAAGGAAACCTATGTGATTTTGACGGAAGGGCTGGTGACGGAGGACTGGCTCTTGCATCGCCTGGAGGAGATCCTTAAAAAGGT
>CAVHYN010000031.1:0-13969 GCA_963640245.1 Bulleidia sp. | reverse complement strand
CTTGCATTCAGGCAGATAAGCAGTTTTATATGGCGAGGTAACCACATGAGCAAAAGGGAAACTACGAAGTAGCGATTTTGCGAATGGGGTTCTGAATAGTTACCATATCTTAAGATGATATCAACGACCCATATAAGCAAGCTCATGTGGGTTTAGACCTTTGTACCCTGATATCATCAGATGCCTTCCGCACCTCCAACAATCTCTGTGATTTCCTGCGTTATGCTGGCCTGACGGGCTCTGTTATAAAACAGGTTCAGGTTTTCGATCATCTCTTCCGCATTGCCGGTCGCGGCCTCCATAGCCATTCTCCGGGCAGCCAGCTCACTGGCCTGTGCCTCGCAGACACCGCCGTAGATCAGGCCTGCCAGATACTCCGGCACGATGGCATCGAAGACTTCCTCCGCGCTGGGCTCATAGAGAATCAGGTTCCGCACCGGTTCCTTCTTCTCTTCGTCCGTCCTGGTCAGCTCCGACAGCGGCAGCATAGATATGACATCTGGCTGCTGGGACAGCATGGACACGAACCTTGTATAACAAAGCTCGATATGACCGAATTCCTTATTTTTAAATTCCTTGCACAGCATATTTGCCATCTCAAAGCAATTGGCTACCGAGACATCCTCGATATCCGCATACTTCTCTGTAATACAGGGAATTCCCTTTCTCCGAAAATGCTCCACTGCCTTTTTGCCTATCGGCAGTACCGTGCAGTCCTTTCCTTCCATAGCCGCTTCCGCTGCCTTAAAAAGATTGGAATTATAGCCGCCTGCCAGTCCGCGGTCACCCGCCAGCACGACAAAGCAGTACTTATCTGACACTGCAGGCTTCACATAGACTGATGTCAGATCCGTATTGCCGTCTGCGATATCCTGCAGGGTCTCATGAAGCTCCCGGAAATAGGGACGGCAGGTTTCTGCTCGTTCCTTTGCTTTACGCAGTTTGGAGGATGCTACAAGTTCCATCGCCTTGGTGATCTGCATAGTGCTTTGCACGCTTCGGATCCGCAGCTTCACCGCTTTCATATTTGCAGCCATATGCTTCCTCCCCTATCACTTATTTTTCAGGTTTTGTATTTAAAAATTGCTCCGTATATGCATCCAGGGCGCTCTTAAGCTTCTCCTCGGTCTCTGCCTCCAGTTTTCCGCTTGTGCGGATCTCCTGCATGGCAGCCGCACCTGTGGCGTCAGCATCCAGATAGGTATAGAGGCCTGTCTCATAAGCCCTTACGTCCTCTGTCGCGATCTTAGTCAGGATACCCTTGTTAACCGCATAGAGGATCGCTACCTGCTTTTCTACGGCAACCGGTGCATTCTGGTTCTGCTTCAGAACCTCTACGATACGGGCTCCCTGCTCCAGACGAGCCTTCGTATCCGCATCCAGATCGGAACCGAACTGAGCAAAGCTCTGCAGCTCACGATACTGGGAATACAGAAGCTTCAGGGTTCCGGCTACCTTCTTCATAGCCTTGATCTGGGCATTGCCTCCTACTCGGGATACTGAGATACCCGGGTTTACTGCCGGCATAACACCGGAGTGGAAAAGCTCGGTCTCCAGGAAAATCTGTCCGTCTGTGATCGAGATAACGTTCGTCGGGATATAAGCAGATACATCACCGGCCTGGGTCTCGATAATCGGCAGAGCGGTCAGAGAACCGCCGCCGTGCTCGTCATCCAGCTTTGCCGCACGCTCCAGCAGTCTGGAATGCAGATAGAAGACGTCTCCCGGATAAGCCTCACGTCCGGGCGGACGACGAATCAGCAGGGAGAGTGCACGGTAAGCTACCGCATGCTTGGTCAGGTCATCATAAATGATCAGCACGTGCTTTCCCTGATGCATAAAGTACTCGCCCATCGCACAGCCGGAATAAGGCGCGATATACTGCAACGGGCTTGCCTCAGATGCAGTAGCGGCTACAACCATGGTATAGTCCATGGCGCCGTTTTTCGTCAAGGTTTCTACTAGATTGGCTACGGTAGAACGCTTCTGTCCGATCGCTACATAGATACAGATTACGTCCTTTCCCTTCTGGTTAATAATGGTATCTACCGCAATGGTAGTCTTACCGGTCTGACGGTCACCGATGATCAGCTCACGCTGTCCACGTCCAATCGGAACCATGGAGTCGATAGCCTTGATACCGGTCTGAAGCGGCTCGAATACGCTCTTTCTCTCGCAGATACCGGGTGCCGGGCTCTCGATCGGGCGGAAGTTCTCCGTCACGATGGGGCCTGCGCCGTCGATCGGCTGTCCCAGAGCATTTACGACACGTCCAATCATCGCTTCTCCTACCGGAACAGATACGACCTTACCGGTACGTTTTACAGTCTGACCCTCGCTAATGTTCTCATCAGAGCCGAACAATACGATGGATACACTGTTTTCTTCCAGGTTCTGGGCCATACCGAAGCTGCCATCCTCAAACTCCAACAGCTCACCTGCCATACAGTTGACAAGGCCGCTGGCTCTGGCAATACCGTCACCGACCATCAAAACCGTACCGGTTTCGTTCTGCCTGATGGCATTGTCATAATACTTGATCTGGCTGCGGATGACCTTGGAGATTTCTTCTGGTTTTAATTGCATGTTTCCATTCCCATCCTTTATCAATAAAGTTGTAAGTTACACAATTACTTCGTTCAGCTTTTTGGAAATTCCTGACATTCTGCCCTGAATAGTTCCGTCCAGCTGTTTTCCTTCCAGCTCTACGCGCAAGCCCGCTACCACGGAAGGATCTACCTTCTGTTCCAGCTCGACGGTCTTGCCGCTTAGCTTCTGAAGCTTTTCCTTAAGAGCTGCCAGCTGCGCATCATTCAAGGCGACTGCACTGGTTACGACTGCCACTGCTATTCCGTGATCCGCATGATAACGGCGGATAAATTCTTCGCAGCAGCCTCGGAATTCTCCAAGGAGATTTCGCTCACATAAAAGCTTCATAAAATTTACCAGATAACGCTCTGCCTGTTCTCCAAAGGCTTCCTCGATAAGCTTTGTCCGCTCATTCTTCGGAATCGATGGTTCGCAGAGTAGCTTGACATAATCCGGATTTTCGCAGAACAGATCGCGGATCTCCTTCATCTGCTCTCCGATGACATCTGTCAGATTTTCTTCGGCAGCAAGCTCGTAAAGGCTGCCTCCATACAGTCTGGCATACTGCGTCATGATGCCTCACCTACATTCGCGATAAATTCGTCAATGAGTTTCGTATGATCCTCTTCGTTTATCTCACGCTCAATAACCTTTCCGGCGATCTCCACGGCGATGCCGCCGATCTCATCCTTGATTTCATTGACCGCTTTTCTCTTCTCCTGGGCGATGTCGCTCTCTGCTTTGGATTTCAACGCCGCTGCCTGGGCAGTAGCCTCCCTCAGCATATCCTCACTCTGCTGCGCCGCTGTCTTCTGGGCGGTAGAGAGGATCTCATTGGCCTTTTCCTTCGCTTCCTTCATGTTCTGCTCATACTCGGTCTTAATGGCATTCGCCTCTGTCTTGGCCTCCTCGGCCTCCCGGATCTGGGCGTCCGCCAATGCTCTTCTCTTCTCGAGCATCTCATTCACCGGCTTGAACAGGAAGCGCTTGATCAGATACATCTGAATAAACAGATTGCAAATCTGTGCGACAAACGTCCATGGCACAATACCGACTAATTCCTGTACATTCATGCCTGTGACCTCCTATCTTTCTACTCCGTCTCCGTGCGGATTATGCCAGGAAGTTCATAAACATACCCGGTGCTACGAAGATCAGAAGCAGACCGGTTACGAAACCGTAGATACCGGTGGTCTCAGCGATAGCACAGCCAAGAAGCATGGTAGAAGTAACGTCGCCCTTGCACTCCGGCTGACGTCCGATAGCCTCGCAGGCCTTCGATACAGCATTACCTTCACCAATACCAGGTCCGACACCGGCGATCAGCGCCAGTCCTGCTCCGATTGCACATCCTGCCAACGCGATACCTTTTGCAAGTAACTGAAATTCCATATTCATTTCCTCCTAAAATTAAGTTCATAATGATAGTTTCAAACTACTCCTCTGCTGCATTTGCGATATACATTACCGTCAGCATACAGAAGATAAATGCCTGCATCACACCCGAGAACCAGTCAAAGTAGACAGATGTAATCGCGGGAAGACCCACCGAAAGGATCGGGATCTGCGACAGCACATCTCCGACGACACCCGGTATCAGGCCGAGCAATGCGCTGCTGGCCACTGCCAGAGCTCCGTAAATCAGGGCATTGATTACCACACCTGAAAGAATATTGCCGAAATGACGGCAGGCCAGACTGATGGGGGTTGCCATTTCCGAAAGAACATTGAACGGCGTCATCACTGCAATCGGCGTCGTAAAGCCCTTCAGATATCCACCGATTCCGCTGGTCTTGATCTTTTGAGCCGTAATCATGATAAAGACTACAACCGCCCAGGCAGCCTCGGTAGAAAGGTCAGCCGTCGGGCTTCGAAGACCGATTAAGCTGATGAGATTTGAAATCACACTGGTCGAAAACAGTGCTGCGACAAAGGGAATCAGCTTCCGGAACTTCTCACCTGCATTGCCGATGACGAACTTATTGGCCGTCTCCACCAAAAGCTCCGCCACTGCCTGCCGCTTGGAAATCTTCTCCACCTTCAGGTCGTGGGTCAGCCAGATACACAGGCCGGTGATAATAGCCATGACAAGCCAGCTAATCACCAGGGTTTCACTGATTTGCAGATCACCCAGCACAGGAATGCCCGTAGGAATCGTGAAAAAGACTCGAGCTCCTGAGATATCTACATCCATACATTTTCACCTCCTATCTTTGTTATATTTTTAACTCTATTTTTTTATAATCCCCATTAGTTTGATTCCGGTTCCCGGAAACAAAAGCGGAACGATACCCGCTACAAACTGAAAGCAGGGAACTACTATCGCAACAATCACCCAGACCATCTGGAACAGCATTCTCTGGGAATAGCTTCCTCGAACCAGAGCCTTTACTGCGTCTCCGTCATCTGCCTTGGCGGCAGCCTTTTGTACCATCAGTCCCATCCACAGGAAATTCAGGACTGCGACTGCTCCGCCGCCGATTCCGCCCAGGATCACCCGATAGTCAAAGGGTACTTTTCCCGGGATGCACAGGTGCAGAATCAGGAATACAACCCACATTGCCACAACCCCAACAGCCGTATAGGTCGCTACATGCTTTGTCTCGTCCTTGATCGCAGGCTGTAAATTGTCCAGAAACTTACTCATACCAAACTGCCCTTTCTACTCATGTCGGTTGAAGGAGATTTTCGTTCGTTCCTTCTCCTTCTTCTGTCTGCCGGTTACGGATATATAAAGCTTCCAGGCTACCATTCCGGAGCCCCCCATTCCAAAGAAAAAACCGGGAATAAAAATCCAGCCGCCTAGACCCGTCTTCACACATAAGAACCAGCAAAGCCCCAGGCAGAGCAAAAGCGGCGTAACCAGAGTGAAGCTGAACTGGGTAAGGATTGTCAGGTTTTTAACGATATCCATCCACCATTTCATTTCTTTCATCACTGTTTTTCTCCCAAGTTATTCCTTGTATACATAACCTGATATTACTATCATTCCTAATATAAGTCAAATTTTTTATATATTTTTTACAATTATTTTCCGAGTTTCTTCCTATTATTATTAGTATATCACAACGACCTTTTCTTCGGATAACTGCATACCAGCCAGGTAAGCAAGAAGAGGAAGGCCATCTGGGTGCTCATAATCGCATAATCCATATCGAGAAGTACCAGCAGAGCCAGCCAGGTTGCCGCAGTCAGAAAACTTCTGCCCTTTCTCAGCATATAGATTACGATACCGAGAAACAGGAGAGTAAAGACGATACCCACAGGGATCGAAAAGCGAAGCATCTGGTTAAAAAATACATTGTGGGCATTATTGACCAGAAAGCCGTTCATTTCTTCCACGGAGATCACGGATTCGCCAAAGCGCATACCCCAGCCCTCCGGATGCTTTAAAATCACCTGCCAGACAGACTTCCAGATCGGCACACGGCCTCCCAGATTCATGACATCGCGCTCAGCGAGAAGCTTGTAGGCTGCCGCCGCAGCTGCAGCTACAAAGAGAGCCGCCGCCGGAAAATACCATTTTTTCACACGAAAATGCTTCCAGTCTACGCTGTCCAGGACGCTGCCGATAACAATCAGAAATACGCCGCCGATTCCCGTCCAGGAATGGGTCAGATAAAGGCAGATAAGCAAAAGTGCTGTGCTGAGCACAAAGGTAAGCGCACTTCGAAACAGCTTCCGGTATGCGATAAACAGTGCAAGAAAGGCCACCAGCATCAGGGCATATTCACTCTTATGGCTATAGATCCAGTAATGGCGCGACTCATAGAAGTCTCCGGGCAGTTCAAAGAAGACAAACTGGTTGTTGCAAATCAATAGCTTTGTATAGCCCATCAGATAATAGATCACGCTGGCCGCATTGGATAAAAGGATGCAATGGATCAAAAACCGGATATTTCCTTCAGACTCTTCCTTCGGCTGCATCGGAAAACAGGCCAGCACGAGAAAAAGCACGAAGGCTACTGTATTATTTACCTGCTCCCAGTACCAGTGCAAATATTTGTGATTAAAATACAGGGAGAGAAGGTTGTAGAGAAAAAGCCCGCCCAGAAATACGAGCGCTGCCAGGGAAACAGGCAGGATCTTTTCGCGGTTTTTCCAGATCTGCAGCGCCATATAGATCACGAGCAGGAAATAAGCCCAGGAAAAGCCTCCGTAGTAGGCACTTTGATATACATCCGTATAGGGGCTGTAAAATGCCGGAAATAAAAGAAAAAAGACAAAGGCTCCCTTTAAAATCCAGGAATCTGCCTTGTGTTCGATTAGCCAGTTCATTGAGAAATACTCCCTTCTTTGCGTGTAACTATTCAAAACCAGATTCGTAATATCGTCTCTGCATGACTCTGAACAGTTCCATTATAACAGGGAATCCAAAGTGGAACAAGTAGCCCTGTTTTTTCTCCATATTCCGAAATATTTTCGTCATTTATAGAGAACTTCCGTAACCTTTTCTCGCTTTTCCATCTGAAATATGATAAAATTAAAAAGATTCGCGGCTGCCGGAGAAGGCAGCCGCGACTTTGTCTAACGCTATAATCTGTATAAGGAGAGATTTTTTATGCTGCAAACCATCGAACGCATCAACAGCTTTGTCAACAGCTTTGTCTGGGGGATCCCGGCCATGGTCTGTATCATCGGCGTAGGTCTGTATCTGACCGTTCGGACCCACTGTATCCAATTTCGCAAATTCGGCTATACCTTTAAGGTAACCCTTGGAAAATTATTCAAGAAAAAAGGAGCTGCGGACGGTGCTGTGACACCGTTTCAGGCAGTCTGCACCGCCCTGGCCTCCACGGTCGGCACCGGCAATATCGCCGGTGTAGCAGGTGCTATCGCCCTCGGCGGACCGGGTGCGGTATTCTGGATGTGGTGCTCCGCCCTTCTCGGCATGTGCACCAAGTTTTCCGAAGTCACCCTGGCCGTTCATTTTCGTGAGAAGAATGAAAAAGGCGACTGGGTCGGCGGACCGATGTACTATATCAAAAATGGCCTGGGGTCTAAATTTCAATGGCTCGCCTGCATTTATGCTGCCCTCGGTGTATTAACGGTCTTCGGTACCGGTAACGCTACCCAGGTCAACACCATCACGACCGCCATCGACACGGCTGTCCTGAACTATGTTCCTGCTTCTGATTCCTCTATTCAGATGATGAATCTGATCATCGGTATCGTGATCGCTGTGGTCGTTGCCCTGATTTTGCTGGGCGGCATCAAGCGCATCGGTCAGGTAACCGAGAAGCTGGTTCCGTTCATGGCTCTCTTTTATATCATCCTGGCTCTCGGTGTCATCCTTCTGAACCTGCAGCGTGTACCTGCGGTATTTGCCTCCATTTTTCAGGGTGCTTTTACTCCCTCCGCAGTCACAGGCGGAGCGATCGGCTCCTTCTTTCTCAGCATGAAAAATGGTGTATCCCGCGGTATTTTCTCCAATGAGGCCGGCCTCGGTACCGGTTCCATCGCCCACGCTGCTGCAGATACCAGCGTCGCAGTAAACCAGGGATATTTCGGCATCTTTGAGGTCTTTACCGATACCATCATCATCTGTACGCTGACGGCGCTGGTCATCCTCTGCAGCGGTGTTCCGGTAGGCTTTGGAGCCGCTGCCGGTGCAGAACTCACGATCAGCGGCTTTACGGCCACCTACGGAGGCTGGGTTTCGATCTTTACGGCCATTGCCCTGATTTGTTTTGCCCTGTCCACCATCATCGGCTGGGGACTCTATGGCACAAGATGTATCGAGTTTCTCTTTGGCTCTAAGGTAAATAAACCTTTTATGGTCATTTATTCTGCTGTAGCAGTTCTCGGTGCTACCGTAGACCTTGGACTGCTCTGGGGTATAGCGGATACCTTCAATGGTCTGATGTCGATCCCGAACCTGATTGCCCTGTTTTTGCTGGGCGGAACCATGGTGAAGCTTACGAGGGATCCGAGTAAGATTTAGTTACAGCCTGCTCGTAGACTGCCTTGTAGCTCTGCCCCGTCGCCTTTGCGATTCGCTTCACGTCCTCATACTCCGGATAGCACTTCCTCGTGCCATCCGGAAGCTCGCAGGCCTTGATCTGGATCGTTCCGCCTGCTACTTCCACCTTGGAAAAATGCCTCGGCAGAGCACTCCTTTCCACACGGTAGCGGCGGACACCAATCGTGGTAGTTTCACGGAAAAGTATGCTGTCCAGCTCGCGGATTTTCTCTTCGGTGCAAAGGATGGAAAGCTTGTATGCCGGCCGGTTTTTCTTCATGAAAATCGGTGTAAACCAGACGTCTCTGGCTCCCGCTTCCAGGAGAAGCTCCATCGTATAGCCAAGGACTTCTCCTGCACAGTCATCCACGTTGCTTTCGAGAATCCAGAGTTCTCCCGTCGGCACTTCTTCGATCAGCATAGCTCGAAGAGTCTTTATCGTTGTCCTTCCATCTTTTTGGTTTACATAACTCTTCCCGATTCCCATTTTTTTCATGACAAATCGTTCCGGGCGTTCACCTTCCGAGCGTGCAACAAAACTAAGCCCCAACGCATCCGTGGGGCCTTTGTCCGCCCAGACGGCGGACGCTGTTATTTTCTCAATTTGAAGTTCTGAAAGAAGAGCCTCGATCTTCTCTGCGAACTCATCCGCATCCATCTCGAAAGGCTCTTCTGTTTTGTGCCCTGCCAGATCCTGCAGAGCCTCGAATGCCATTTCTCCGGTAATTCCCTCATAGCATTCCAGATATAAGATATTCTTACTCATGTGAACGAAGCTCTAAACCACTTTCTCTGTATATACCTTGATCTTTGGCTCTGTGCCGGAGGGACGAATCACGGCTTCGCTGCCATCCTCCATCCACATCTGCAGAACATTCGATGCCGGAAGGCCGTCGATGCCATCCTTGTAGTCCTTGAAACGGCTTACCTTCGATCCGCCAAACTTCATGCCCTCAGGACTCTGAAGTCCCTCCCGGATCTCTGCCATCCGCTTATCTGCTTCGCTTCCGCTGAATTCGTAGGTTTTTAACGTCGTCTCATAGTGTCCGTACTCGGCGTACAGTTCCTCCAATGCATCCCAGAGGGTCTTTCCCTCCGCCTTGTAGGTATCTGCCATCTCGCAGAGCAGCATTGCTGCACCTACTGCATCCTTATCCCGGACATAGCTGCCGATCAGATAGCCGCAGCTTTCCTCAAAGCCGAAGACATAATCGTCTTCCCGTCCTGCCTTTTCCAGTTTGCCGATCTGCTCTCCGACATACTTGAATCCTGTCAGGGTCGCACGTACTTCCACACCGTATTTTTCCGCGATGCGGTCAATCATCGAGGTGCTTACAATCGTCCGGACAGTCACGGGATGCTCCGGTAACGTTCCGGCTGCTTTTCGACAGCGCAGGATATAATCCAGCATCAGGACGCCTACCTCATTGCCGTTCAGGCGCTCATACTTATCGCCCTTCTTTGCCACGACGCCTAACCGGTCGCTGTCCGGATCTGTGGCAATCAAAAGATCTGCACCGGTCTTTTCACACCATGCAAGACCAAGCTTCAGCGCATCCGGGGATTCCGGGTTCGGATAGGGGCAGGTGGGGAAGTCCCCGTTCGGCTTCGCCTGCTCTGTGACGATCTGTAAATCCTTGATTCCAATGTATTTCAAAATGCTGCTGACCGGAATCAGTCCTGCACCGTACAATGGGGTATATACCACCTTCAGGCCGGAGGTCAGCTCCTTCTTTGTCCGTTTGCGGATGATAGCTGTCAGGAAGGCCTTCAGGGTCTTATCGTCGATCAGTACGATCTGTCCGTCCTCCACGTACTCCTTGAAGGATTTTCCACCTTCTGCATCCTTCTTGTCTGCTTTCAGAATATGCTGCTGGATGCGGTCAGCCGCCTCGCTTGTCACCTGGCAGCCGTCGGATCCGTAGACCTTGTATCCGTTGTATTCTCTGGGATTATGGCTGGCAGTCACAACGATACCCACCGTCGTCTTCAGATGACGCACTGCAAAGGAAAGAGTCGGGGTCGGCATCAGCTTGGGATAGATATAAGCCTTGACGCCCTGCATCGCGAGCACTCTGGCTGCCTCTCTCGCGAACTCCTCCGAATGATTCCGGCTGTCGTAGGCGAGCGCTGCGCTGGGGGTATCGCTGACTTCCTTCGCATAAGCTGCCACGCCTAAGGTCGCTTCCTCTATCGTCTCCAGGTTCATATGATCCGGCCCCGGTCCCATGGTTGCACGAAGTCCGCCTGTTCCAAATTTCAGATTCATATTCTTACCTCACTTTCACTCCGCAGTCGAGCGGAGAAGCTGTAATGTTCCGATGATTTGATACGCTCCTGTTTCCTTTGGCAGGTAAATGCTGTCGCCTGCCGCGAGGGACATTTCTCCAAAGCTGGTCTTCAGGATACCCTCGCCCTCCAGTATCAGGAGTGACTGAAAGCCTTCGGCCGTATCGCCGATCACACTTTCGCTTATCTCATACAATTGTACCACAAAATACGGACATTGCACCAGTAAAGTTCTCGAATATCCATTTTTTCGGATCCTCGGACCCATGGGGCGGTGCCCTGCCAGAGGCGGCATGAATCCGGCTACCAATGCAGCCTTCTCGATATGGAGCGGCCGCTTCTCATGATTCGCATTTTCCCGGTTATAATCATAGACCCGATAGGTCACATCAGAGCTTTGCTGAATCTCGGCGACGGTGATTCCGGCACCGATCGCATGAAGGAGGCCGGCCGGAATATAGAAGACGTCCCCCTTTTTGACCGGCATCTTGCGGCAGACCTCGAGAATCGTCTGATTCTGAATCCTTTTTCGAAATTCATCCTCCGATATTTTATGCTTCAGGCCGTAATAGAGATAGGCACCCGGTTCGCAGTCCAGAACATACCACATCTCCGTCTTGCCGCTTTTCTTTTCCTTTTCCTCGGCGAAGGCATCACCCGGATGTACCTGCACAGAGAGGGCTTCTCTTGCCTTGATGATCTTGATGAGAAGGGGTACCTCCTCCAGACCTTCGTTGAACCAGGAGAGCATCCAGTCTTCGGTACCCCAGATATATTCTTTTCGAATCGGTGTCAGTTTCCGCGGCTCCATAGTCTGCATGCTCCCTTCTCTCTATCCTATCGCTGGGCAAAATCTCCGCTCTCGTAATGTTCGCAGAACCATGCATAGGTTCTTTCAAGTCCTGTTTCGAGATCAATCTTCGGTTCCCAGCCCGTCGCCTTGATACGGCTGATATCGGTCAGCTTTCTGGGAGTACCATCCGGCTTCGTCGGATCGAGGACAATCTCACCCTCATATCCGGTAACCTTCTTCACCAGCTTTGCAAGCTCCAGGATCGTGACCTCCTGACCATAGCCTACATTGAAGAAATCATCTCCGTCATAGTGATCCAAAAGGTACAGGCAGGCATCTGCCAGATCATCCACATTCAGGAACTCACGCAGGGGTTTTCCGCTGCCCCAGACGGTAACCGTCGATGCACCACTTTTTTTTGCCTCATGAAACTTTCGGATCAGAGCTGGAAGGACATGGGAATTCTCCAGGGCAAAGTTGTCATTGATGCCATAGAGATTGCAGGGCATGACACTGATATAGTGGGTGCCGTACTGGCGATTGTAGAAGGCGCACATTTTCAGGCCTGCGATTTTTGCCAGGGCATAGGCCTCGTTCGTCTTCTCCAGATAGCCGCTTAAGAGATATTCCTCCTTAATCGGCTGCGGGCAGTCTCTCGGATAGATGCAGGAGCTTCCGAGGAACAGAAGCTTACTTACCTGATTTTTGTAGGCTGCATCGATCACATTGGTCTCAATCTGCAGGTTTTTCATGATAAAGTCTGCAGGATAGGTATCATTTGCGTGGATGCCTCCGACCTTTGCTGCCGCCAGGATGACATAATCCGGCTTTTCCTCCGCAAAGAAGGCTTCTACGTCGGCCTGTCTGGTCAGATCCAGCTCTTCATGTGTACGGGTTACGATATTCGTAAATCCAGCTTTTTCAAGGCAACGGGTCAGGGCGCTTCCCACCAGTCCCCGATGTCCTGCTACATAAATTTTTTTATTGCGGTCGAGGGGCTCGACTGCCTGTGTTTCTTTTACTTTTGTCATATTTTTCACGCTTTCTTACTTCAATACACCTGCTGTCGCAGAATTTTTCACTAACTCCATATCATGCTCCGTCATAATTTTTACCAGCTCATCAAAGGAGGTCTTCCGTGGATTCCAGCCCAGGGTTTCTCTTGCCTTTGCCGGGTCGCCGAGCAGGAGATCTACCTCAGCCGGCCGGAAGAACTCCGGAGATACTTCCACAAGGACGCGGCCTGTCGCCACATCGATACCCTTTTCCTCTACTCCCTCGCCTTCCCAGCGAAGCTGTACACCTGCATGGGCAAAAGCGGCTTCTGTAAACTCCCGGACGGTTCTGGTTTCGCCGGTGGCAATGACGAAGTCCTCCGGTGTATCATGCTGCAGAATCATCCACATGCACTCCACATAATCCTTTGCATAGCCCCAGTCACGCTTTGCATTCAGATTTCCCAGATACAGCTTCTCCTGGCGGCCCGCCAGAATGTTCGCTACTGCCAGCGTGATCTTTCTGGTAACGAAGGTTTCTCCGCGGCGCTCTGACTCATGATTGAAGAGGATACCATTGACTGCAAACATCCCGTAAGCCTCCCGGTAATGCTTCGTAATCCAGTATCCGTACATCTTCGCCACGGCATAGGGAGAACGCGGATGAAACGGAGTCGTCTCGCGCTGGGGAATCTCCTCTACCTTTCCGAACAGCTCTGAGGTGGAAGCCTGATAGATCCGTGTAGTCTTTGTAAGGCCTGCGATACGGACTGCCTCCAGGATACGCAGCACGCCGATGCCGTCTGCGTTTGCAGTATATTCCGGTTCCTCGAAGGATACGGCTACGTGGGACTGGGCTGCCAGGTTGTAGATCTCGTCCGGTTTGATTTCCAGCATCAAGCGAACCAGGTTCATGGAATCGGTCATATCACCGTAAACCAGATGCAGGCCGTCGCCCTTCGCCTCCCGCTCCTTCAGAAGATGCTCGATACGCTCAGCTGTATTCGTCGAGCCCCGACGGAATAAGCCATATACCTCGTAGCCCTTCTCTAAAAGAAGCTCCGCCAGATAGGAGCCGTCCTGTCCTGTGATACCTGTGATTAGTGCTGTCTTTTTCATCTTCATTCTCCTCATTTATAATATGATGTCGGGGGTCAATAGCCCCCGACTTTGATGCCTACGGATTGTTTCGTGCTTCGCACTCCCACAATCCTACCCTGATATTCGCATATCGTGGGATTATCATCCCACTTTTATGCTCATATCCGGGCGGGTTCCAAGGTCTTTCACCCACTTATGAGCTAGCTCATGTGGGTTCAGACCTTTTGACCCTGGCATCAT
>CAVHYN010000030.1:0-14247 GCA_963640245.1 Bulleidia sp. | reverse complement strand
ACACGCCGTCCATATCACTCATTTTCGTATGACAATGAAGCTCGACCCGCTTGATTTCACTGTGATCGGCTCTTGGTGTCCGGAAATCCGAAGCCTTCTTGATGCCCACGACAGAGCTGATGGAGAGCTCATTGTCAAATCGATCCATGGCTGTGAGCCCCTTCAGCTTGATAAAGGATCCCTTTTTCACCTTTTCCCGGAAGGCTTCCATTTCTTCATTTTTTTCGAAAATCTTGACACGAATCGTATCCGTATAGTCTGTCACAGTAAGGGTAACAATGGTCTTCTCGCCCCGGATCTCCCGCTCATCAAAGCCGGTGACCTGACCACGGATGACTACCTCACCCATCTCTCCGATGATCTGTACCAGATCCGTGATCTCGCTGTCATCGAAATCACGGCCGTAAAGCACGTCTGGATTGTTGCTGCTTCCCCTGCTTCGGAAGCTTCCGCCGGATCGCAAGGTTTTGCCATAGGCATACTCGCTCTTTCCAAAATTGCCAAAGTTTTTCTTTCCGGATGCGCCATTGGAAGCCTTTTTCTCGTTTTTTGTACCTGCGGATCCGCCTGAGGCTGCTGCGCTTTTTCCAGCATCCTTTTCCGCGCTTTCTGTGCTTTCCGCCTCGTCTGCCGCCTGCTTAGCCGCCCACATAGCCGCATTCAGGGCTTCCGCCTGCTTCTCGACATCTGCCCGGCCGGTGCGCTTCTTCTTTTCTTCCTGTTTATCCACAAATTCTGTCTGAATTTTGATCTCTAGTCCACAGCGTTCGGTGAAAATCTTGTATAAAATGCGGATTAATTCGTCTGCCGCATCCTCTCCAAGCGTCGTCTTCGGAAGCTCCATCCTTAAGATATGGATCTCGGGAAAGGAAATTTTCGCACTTCGAAACAGCTGGTACTCCAGCATGCTGTAATTGCGCAGCTCGAAAAGGATGCTGTCCTTATAGAGCTCTAAAAGCTTCTCCGGATAATACTGTCCGGAAAGCTCATAGCGCTCCAGGATCTGGATCGTGATATCCGCATTTCCAAAAAGCTGTTTTTTCATAGCCTTTTCAAGCTGAAAAAGCTGCTCCTTATGGATCAGCTTTCCGCTCACAAGATAAACCCGTATAAAATTTTTTGCCCGGTTTGAGGTCACCTTCTCCACCTTCACCTGCTCCAAAAGATCCGATAAGCCAGAATCGATGGACAGAGGCGGAAAGACCTCCGCGAACATTTTTACCATTATTTTCCTCTCTTTTACTATTTATCCCAGTTCAGAAGTTCTTCGCGAAGGGCTCCAAGAAGTTCTTCCTCCGGCATACGGCGAACGATCTCCCCATGCTTAATCAGCATGCCGGTTCCCTTTCCTCCTGCCACACCGATATCAGCTTCCTTTGCCTCCCCCGGTCCGTTTACAACACAGCCCATGACTGCCACTTTGATATCATCAAGCGGAATATCCTCTACCATGCGTTCCACCTGATTGGCAAGGCCGATGAGATCGATCTGGGTTCTTCCACAGGTCGGACAGGATACGACCTCGATGCCGCCCTTTCTGAGGCCGAGCGTCTTCAATATCCGCTTTGCCGAGCGAATCTCCTCCAAGGGATCACCGGTCAGGGAGACGCGGATCGTATCTCCGATGCCCTGATAGAGGATGATGCCAAGGCCTACGGCAGATTTGATATTTCCGGAATAGAGGGTGCCGGACTCGGTGATACCGACATGAAGGGGATAATCGGTCTTCGCAGCAATCAGCTCATGCGCCTTCGCGCACATCATGACGTCAGAGGACTTGATGCTGATCACGAGGTTGTCATAGCCCATATCTTCGATGAGATGTACCTTGTCGAGAGCGCTCTCCACGATACCCTCTGCGGTGACACCATGATATTTCTCTACCAGTTCCTTCTCCAGAGATCCGCTGTTTACACCCACACGAATCGGAATTTCCCGTTCCTTCGCTGCATCTACTACAGCCTTGACGCGCTCCTTGCTTCCGATATTGCCCGGATTGATGCGGATCTTGTCAGCCCCGTGTTCGATGGCTGCCAGAGCCAGCTTGTAGTCAAAATGGATATCTGCCACCAATGGAATCTGAATCTGCTTTTTGATCTCCGTCAGCGCTTCTGCCGCCTCCATCGTCGGAACGGCGCAGCGGATAATATCGCAGCCCGCTGCCGTCAGTGCCTGAATCTGCGCCACGGTCGCCTCGACATCCTCTGTCCGCGTGTTGGTCATGGACTGAATCAGGATCGAATGTCCGCCGCCGATGACCCGATCACCGATTTTGATTACCTTCGTATGTTCTCTCATCTTTCTTCCTCCTGCCGACTATCTCTTCTCCCGGTCAAATCGGCTTCTTTTTTCTACACTCAAAACCATTCCTATCTCGACCAGCAGGAAAACCGTCGCCGTTCCTCCAAAGCTGAAGAAAGGCAGGGTCACACCTGTCGTCGGAAAAAGACTGGTTACAACCATCAGATTCAAAACCACCTGCAATGCCACATGGGCGAAGACGCCGATGACCAGCAGCCTTCCAAAGATATCCTCTGCATCCTGGGCGACACTGTAAAGTCGATACAAAAGATAGATAAACATCAGAATAATAAGGCCGGCGCCAAAGATACCAAGCTCCTCGCAGATGATCGAAAAGATCATATCATTATAGGGCTCCGGGATACGACCTAGCTTCTGGATGCTGTTACCCAGACCCTTGCCAAAAAGGCCGCCCGAGCCAATCGCATACAGTGCCTGCAGGGACTGATAGGCCTTGTCTGACTCGTAGGAATAGGGATCAAGCCAGGCTAAGATACGGGCACCACGGAAACCACCGCCTCCGCTTCCCAGGTCACCGGAAGCCAGTTTTTTCTTTAAAATGAAAATCAGGGTACCTCCCCCGGCAGCTCCCGCGCCTCCCAAAAGGAAGAATGGCCAGTATTTCGGATAGACCATGAAGGCCATCAAAAAGGTGATACCCAGAACAATCGTCGCGGTACTCATGTTATTGCTGATCTTCAAAATCAAAAAGGATACAACCGCCGTCGGAATCAGGGCTCCGATAAAGGATTTCATATTGTTCAGGCGATTGGCATATTTTGCAATAAAATTTGACGCAGACAGGATCATCGCCACCTTGATGGGCTCTGCCACCTGAAAGCGGCCAAGTCCCGGCACCTTAATCCAGCGGGTCGCACCCTTTACCGTCACGCCCAGTCCCGGAACCTTCAGAAGAAGAACCAGCGCAACTGAGGCTATAAATGCCAGAACTGCAAATCGTCTCCAGAAATGGTAATCGACATTGGCCACGATGAGCATGATCGCCAGACCCAAAATACTGTATTTCAGCTGGCTCTTCAAAAGAAAGGTCGGGTCATTATTAAAGGTAGCGCTCATGCTGGCGGTATAGTAGCTGGCGCTGTAGATCATCACCAGACCAAAAACAATCAAAAATAAAACTGCTACAATCAAGTTCATATCGTAGCTGAAGAGATATGAAAACAGCTTTTTCAGCTTCTTAAAATCCATTCATATTACCTTTGTCCATCAAAATTAAATTCATTACAAGAAAAATGGCGAGACAAGTCATCCTCATCCCGCCTCGTGTCATCTTGTATAATCTTGAATCTGCTTACTCTACGACCTTGATCCAGCCCTTCGGTGCCTCGATGCGACCCATCTGGATACCTGTCAGAGTATCATACAGCTTCTTGGTAACCGGTCCCATCTCGTCCATTCCGCTCGGGAAGCAGATCTCTTTGCCGTGATCTACGATCTTTCCGACCGGAGATACAACTGCTGCAGTTCCGCAAAGTCCGCACTCTGCGAATTCCTTTACTTCCTCGAAGGGAACTGCTCTCTCTTCTACTTCCATTCCCAGGTACTCTTTTGCTACATATACCAGAGAACGACGTGTGATGGAGGGAAGGATGCTGTTTGACTTCGGTGTAACCAGCTTGCCATCCTTTGTGATGAAGAGGAAGTTTGCTCCGCCTGTCTCTTCTACGTTGGTTCTGGTCGCTGCATCCAGGTACATATTCTCAGCAAAGCCTTCTTCGTGTGCGGTTACGATGGCATGCATACTCATCGCATAGTTCAGGCCTGCCTTGATATCGCCGGTTCCATGGGGTGCTGCACGGTCGAAATCAGATACCTTGATGGTGATCGGCTTTGCGCCGCCCTTGAAGTAGGGTCCTACCGGAGTGCCGAATACACGGAACTGATATTCATCTGCCGGCTTTACACCGATGACAGAATTGGTTCCAAACATATAGGGACGGATATAAAGGGTAGCACCTGTGCCGTAAGGCGGTACGAAGGCTTCATTGGCCTTTACCGTCTGTACGACAGCATCTACGAAGCGCTCTACCGGGAATACCGGCATCTCCAGACGCTTTGCGGACTGAACCATACGCTCTGCATTCAGATCCGGGCGGAAGATTACGGTCTTGCCCTGCTCGGTTGTATAAGCCTTCATGCCCTCAAATACGGTCTGGGCATACTGCAGAACGCCTGCGCACTCATTCAATACGACATTGGCATCGTCTGTGAGGCAGCCCTCATCCCATGCACCGTCCTTAAAATTGGAAACATAGCGCTTGTCGGTCTGAATATAGCTAAATCCGATATTTGACCAGTCTAAATTCTTTTTTTCCATGATATTCTCCTCCTGGTTCTGTTGCATTTTCGTCACGTATCTCAGATGCGCAACAACTGAATTGGCTTTATTATAGATCACTTTCTTTGATACTGCAATGAGAAAAAGTGGTTGTTCCTACTTTTTTCTTTCATATCGGCAGAATGTAAATTCCAGATCGAAGTAGGTCTTTTCATCGCTCTCGCCGGTCAGCTCCCACTCCGGATCCTCCTCGAGATTCGGGAACCAGGCATCGGCCGTATAGGCATGATCGATCCGGGTGACATGCGCTACGTCGCAATAGGGCAGAAGCTGCCGATAGATCGTGTCTCCGCCGATGACATAGACGTCCTCGGTATCATATTGCTTCAATATCTCCAGGACTTCCTCCACCGAGGTGCAGACAAGCGCATCCTTGACCCGATAGTCCGGATTGCGCGTCAGGACGATGTTTGTCCGGTTTTTTAAGGGCAAGCCATTTGGAAAGCTTTCCAGGGTTTTCCGACCCATGACCACTACCTTACCTGTCGTCGTGGTGCGGAAAAATTTCATATCCTCCGGGATACTGACCAGGAGCTTATTCTGATAGCCGATGGCCCAGTTCTCATCCACTGCTACGATTAAATTCATAGGTTTTTCTTCTCCTTTTCTCTCTTAATGTACTCTCGGAGTCATTCTTATACCGCAATGGGAATATTCTTAATCTGAGGCTCTGTCTTGTAGCCCTCCACATGCAGGTCATCCGTAGTAAAAGCGTAGAAGTCCTTTACCTCCGGATTCAGCCATACCTTCGGAGCCGGATGCTCGGGACGCTTGATCAGCTCCTTGATAATCTCCACATGACGATCGTAGATATGCGCGTCCGCAATCACATGCAGAAGCTCGCCCGGTACCATGCCGGAGACCTGCGCTACCATCATCAGCAAAATCGCATACTGGCAGACGTTCCAGTTATTGGCCGCCAATACATCCTGCGAGCGCTGGTTCAGCACCATATTCAGCACCAGCTTTTCCTGCCCCGGCTTCTTCGTGACATTGTAGGTGACACCGTAGGCACAGGGATAAAGATGCATTTCACTTAAATCTGAGAATACATAGGTATTCGTCATAATCCGGCGGCTGTATGGATTTTCCTTCAGGTCATAGAGAACCCGATCCATCTGATCCATGTCGCCTTCCTTATAATGGCTCTTTACTCCGATCTGGTAGCCATAGGCCTTGCCAATGGATCCTGTCTCATCCGCCCATTCATCCCAGATATGGCTGTTCAAATCATGGATGTTTGCCGACTTTTTCTGGTAGATCCAGAGAATCTCATCCATGCAGCTTTTTAAGCCTGTCTTCCGCAGGGTCAATGCCGGAAATTCCTTCGAAAGATCGTAGCGGTTGACGACGCCGAAGCGCTTAATCGTATAGGCGCTGGTTCCGTCTTCCCACTTCGGCCGTACCTTCTCTCCTTCGGTGCTGCTGCCGTTTTCGATAATGTCCCGGCACATTTCCTTGAATATCTGATCCGCATAGCTCATACGTTTCTGCTCCTCTCCCGTTTCCTGCCGATGCAGCTTTTCCTCTATTATATGAAAGAATCACCCCTATGACAAGTCTTTGTAACTATTCAGAACCCCATTCGCAAAATCGCCTCTACGAGGCTTTAGTTTTGCTCATGTGGTTACCTCGCCATATAAAACTGCTTATCTGCCTGAATGCAAGCATTCGCAGAACACAGTTTTGCATGGCTCTGAATAGTTACAAGTTTTTTAATTTTTTTCAAAAAAGCTGTTGACAAATGATCGGAAATCCTGTAAGATACAACATGTCGCTGATGAACACAGACGACAGATTGATGCGATAGTGGCGTAGTTGGTAACGCGCGACCTTGCCAAGGTCGAGACCGCGGGTTCGAGCCCCGTCTATCGCTCTTCGAAAAGGAATTCTGAGGAATCAGGATTCCTTTTTTGTTACGATTCAGAGCCATGCAAAACTGCATTCCGCACTCATCGCCCTGACACAGGAGGTTTTTCGAAGATGATCATCGATTTTCATACCCATATTTTTCCAAATACAGTTGCGCACCGCGCGGTCTGCAACCTCGAACAGGTCGGACGTGTCGTTGCCTTTACCGATGGCACTCTGGAGGATCTGCGCCATTCCATGAAGGAAGCCGGTGTCACGCATTCCGTTGTGCTCCCCATCGTCACCAAGCCCGGGCAGTTCCGCCATATCAATGAATTTGCCTGTGAGATCACGCATGCGGAGCCGGATGAGGACGGCCTTTCCATCATCAGCTTCGGCGGCATTCATCCGGATTCCCCGGACTATAAGGCTGAGCTTCGCGCCATCCGCGATATGGGACTGAAGGGCATCAAGCTCCATCCTACCTACCAGAATACCTATATTGATGACATTCGCTACGAACGCATCATCGGCTATGCTGCAGAGCTTGGCCTCCTGATCTCCATTCACTGCGGTCGGGATCTCGGCTATCCCCGCCAGGTCAATGCGACGCCAAAGCGGCTTTCTCAGATGATTCAGGATGTCTTTCCCAACGACAGCAGTGATACCTCGAAGCTCATCCTCGCCCACCTCGGCGGCCACGATATGGAAAATGAGTCCGAACAGCTCCTGGTTGGCGGCAGCTATTACATGGATCTCGCCTATATCCTGCGCCTGGCTCTTCCGGAGCAAATCCTGCGCATGTGCCGAAACCACGGCATCGATAAGATTCTCTTTGCTACCGACTCACCCTGGAGCGGGCAAAAAGAGGATGTCGACTATATCCGACGCATCGGTTTTACGGACGAAGAGCTCGAAAAGATTCTATATAAAAATGGGGCGAAGCTTCTGGGGCTTTCCTCCGTTTCATTACTCGTTTCGAATCGCAGCCAACGGGCTTAATTTCATAGCCCGCAGTGCCGGGAATAAACCGGCCAGCATACCGATGACCACTGCAAAGACCAGAGCCATCAGTGTCAGATAGAAGGGAATGTAGGATATTCCCGCGTTCGTATTCCGCACTGCAAAGTTGATAATGGCCGAGATAATGTAGCTTAGGATGATTCCGACTACTCCGCCGATCAGGCCGATGAAGCCGGCCTCTGCCAGGAACATATTGCGGATCGCATTCATATCACAACCCAAAACCTTCATGACACCGATCTCTTTGGTTCGCTCATAGATCGACATCATCATCGTATTCGCGATGCCGATGGCAGCTACAAAGAGGGACACTGCCCCGATACCGCCCAGAGTCACCTGGATCGAACGGGAGCTCTGCTGTACCTGCTCCATCCATTCTACATTGCTGTCCGCCTGCAGTCCGAGATTTCGGATCTCCTCCTGCACCGCCTTGACATTCTTCATTTCATCCACCCGGATATAGGCCTGATCATAATAAATCTCTTTGTAAGCCTTTCCGGATTTCGTCGTGGGCTGACCCGGGATGACCTTTCCCTTGAATATCTTTTTCAGCTCTGTCTTCAGGGCATCCACGTTGCAAAGCACATAGCTTGAATTTTCCCCATAGTCCTCTGTACCGCCGCTTAAGGTGCCACAGCCCGGAACCATATACTTCTTCGGCGGAGTGATCGCTGTTCCGTCCTCATTCGTGCCGCCATTCTTGCTATTCCAGTAGGTATCCGAATCGAAGATATAGAAGATGGAATCCTTCAAAAAATCGATATCAGCCAGCTCTCCGCTTTCCCAGTAATACTGGTTCGTCTTTGCATTGTAAAAATCTGTAATTACTGTATTGCCGTATAGGAACTGTAATTCCGTCTCAGAAAGTGGCAGCGTGCTTCCCTCTGTCAGATCCAGATTCATCTTCTGAATCGCTTCCTTACTCATGCCCCGCACGTAGACATAGCCTTCCCATTTTCCATACTTTGCTATCACACTTACAGAAAGTACCGGGGAGGCAATCTCCACATGTTCGATGGCTGCCAGCTGCTCCATCATGGCATCATTGATGCGAATGGGCTCCGAGCTCGTGGAGCTTGTGCCGGAGCTTCCATCCATCATGACAGAGACTCCGCCGCTGCTGTAAACAGTCGAGCTTCCGTTCTCATTCGGTGTAACTGTGATCGTGGTCAGACCGCCATACTGCTCGATCTGTTCCATATTGACCTTACTGAGTCCCAGGCCTAAGGAAATCATAACCATGATAGAAGCCGTTCCCACCACGACGCCCAATACTGTCAGAACAGTTCGCAGCTTTCGACGCCACAGGCTGCTGAGACTCAATTTCAGCAAATCTTGCACACTCATGGGCTACTCCTTCTTTGCCTCATCAGAAACCGGAGCTTCCTCCGTCTCTTCCGTATCCTCGAGATCGACCTCTTCCAGATCGTCATCCAAGTCTTCTGCATCCTGAAGGGCTGCCTTCTTTGCCTTCTTCTTTCGAAGAATGAACCATGCTGCCGCTGCTGCCGCAATCAAAACAACAGGAAGGATCACGTACCAGATATGGAAACCGCCTGTGCTCTGCGTTCCGTCATCATAATTGACATCCATATTCATGTCATCGTAGCTGATGGCCTCGGTAACATAGAGCTCGAGCTCCTTCTCTACCGTCGTCGCCTCGCCGGACTCATCCTCGAAGGTAATCAGAACCTTTACCTTACCTTCATCTGTCGTCGCTGCCGCGCCGGTCAGATAAGCATCCACACTGCCGGTAGCTCCCGGATCGAGATTTCCGAGATAGGTATCTCCGCCGGTTATCGAATCTGCCTGGAACTTGATGGAAGTATTGTAAAGCTTGGTCTTACCGATGTTATAGAGGCTGAAGGCAACATTTGCCTCACTTCCGACCTCGATGCTGCTCGGTGTCACTTCGATGCTGCTGGTATCGATACGTGCCTCCTGACGTACCGGAATGGATACACTGGCCGTATTTGAGTAAGCATTGACACTCTCATCCTCGTAGTCCATCTTCACATTGATGACGTAAGGCTTCTGGGAGAGATCCGATCTCGCCTCCAGCTCAATCGAGATATCCTTGCTCGCGCCTGCTCCGATCTTGTCTACAAAGAGGGTGCTGGAACCGGCTGTCGGCAGGAAGGAAGCTGCCACATAGGTCGTGTCGGTGCTCTCGCTGGCCGCCTGAATGTCAAAGACCATATTTTTTACTGCAGTCGCCTTTGAGGTATTCTGCAGATGCAGAGTCAAGGTAAAGGTATCCCCTGCATGGACGGTATCCGGATTCGTAGAGAAACCGGTTACGATCACACGGGGTGTCGAGGACTTGCCGTCTGCGGAAATGCTGGTCGTACCAACCACTTTTACATAGGAAGTAAGGGTGACATTTGCCAGACTCTTGTCCTCATTTTCATAGGTCACATTGAAGGAAATCGGCATGTAGCCGTTCGGTGCATCCTTTCTGGTTCGCAGCGTCCAGGTCAGCTCCCGACGTCTGTCCATATCTGTGCCGCCGTCATCGGTACCCGGCAGATAATCGATCGTCTGGCTGTAATTCGAGGTCTCGATCTCGAAGGGCCATTTGGATGCATCCTCGCTGATCACCGGGGTTACAACTGCATTCTTGACACCGGTACGTCCCATATTGACTACGGGGAGAACCACATTTACCTGCTGGCTCGCATTCGCCACCGGGGTAACCCAGCTGCCGCCTACCATGATGTTGGTGTTGGTTGTGGTGGGGGTGGTGTCGGTGGTGTCGTCGGTGGTATCATCAGCCTGTGTTGCAGTTCCATATGCCTTAAACTGCGTCTCCGCATCACTTACAATTCCATTAATCACCTTTTTTGATGTAACTTCCGCATTATTAATCAAGTCGATTTGACTCTTCTTATAATTTTCTGCTTCTTCTTTCTTTCCCTGTGCTTCAATTGCTTTTTGTTCTTTCAAATAGTATTGTTTTATTAAAGAGATTGCCTGATTTTTGTCATCCGCACTAGCTACATCTGACTCTGCCTGCAAATCTTCCTCTGAACCCTTACTCGTCGCCTGCGCCACCATCGGTCTTGTCGCCCCCGCCGCCGGCACCGCCAGCGCGCCGCACATCATCAGCACAAGTACCTTCTTGAATACCTTGTTTTTCATTCTGCTTCTTCCTCCCCATTTCTGTTTCTATCTCGATTGTCTTCTATCTTCACAATCTTTCCGTCAATGATATGAAAAATCCGATCTGCAAAGCTGGCCAGATGGTTGTCATGGGTTACCATCACCAGCGTCTGGTTTCGTTCGCGAACCACCTTCTGCATCAGCCGCATGACCTCCGCCGAGGTATTTGAATCTAGGTTTCCGGTCGGCTCGTCGGCAAAGATGATCTCCGGGTCGAGAACGAGGGCTCTCGCCACACCGACACGCTGCTGCTGACCACCGGACATCTCATTCGGCCTGTGATCCTTATGCTTCGAAAGTCCCACCAGATCAAGCATCTTATCTGCCTTCTCCAGGCGCTCCTTCTTCGGCACTCCCCGGAACATCAGGGGCAGGGCTACATTCTCGACTGCATCCATGGTTCCCAGCAGGTTAAAGGACTGGAAGATAAAGCCTACATGCTCCCGCCGGAACTTTACCAGCTCATTTTCACTCATTTTCTCCAGATGCTGCCCGGCAATGACGATCTCTCCCTTCGTCGGCTTCTCGAGTCCTGCCAGCATATTCAGCATCGTCGATTTACCGGATCCGGAGGTTCCCACGATGGAACAGAATTCGCCGCGATAAATCGTCAAATCCACCCCATTCAGGGCTCGAACCTTATTTTCTCCCACCCGGTAGATCTTGTATAGCTTCTTCACCTGAATCACAGGTTCTTTCTTCTGGGTCATCTCATTACTCCTGTGTCTGCGGCCTTTTCCGTTCATTCTGGTCAGGCCGCTCTGCCTTTCGCTACTCCCTATCAGTATAGCATAGGCATTTTGCAAATACTATTTAAGAAATTATTAAGTGCAAGAACCCCCGGGCAAAAAAGTCCCCGGGGGTTCTGAATCCTTACCTATTCTATTTCGTTACATGTTGAGCGGATATTTGTCAGTCAGGCTCTTTACCAGCGCCTTCGCCTTCTCGGTGGCACTCTCGCCTTCCTTGATCATCATCGCTACTGCCTCCGCGATGGTCTCCATATTCTCTTCCTTCAGGCCTCTTGCGGTGACTGCCGGAGTTCCGATCCGGACACCGCTGGTGACGAAGGCTGACTTTGGATCGTTCGGAATGGTATTCTTGTTCGCTGTGATATTCGCTGCATCCAGAAGGTGTTCTACCTCCTTGCCGGTCAGGTCAAAGGGAGTCAGATCTACCAGCATCAGGTGATTGTCCGTTCCGTCGGATACAATCTTGATGCCCCGATCCATCAGTCCCTTGCAAAGCGCCTGGGCATTCTTCACGATCTGCTGCTGATATTCCTTATATTCCGGCTGCAATGCCTCCTGGAAGCATACGGCCTTCGCTGCGATGACATGCATCAGCGGACCGCCCTGGATGCCCGGGAATACGGCCTTATTAAAGTTGAACTGCTTTGCGGTCTCTGCGTCAGAGAGAATCATGCCGCCTCTGGGGCCGCGCAGGGTCTTGTGCGTGGTTGTCGTCGTCACATGTGCATAGGGAATCGGGCTCGGATGCAGGCCTGCTGCGACCAGTCCGGCGATATGTGCCATGTCCACCATCAGATAAGCACCTACCTCATCGGCGATCTCACGGAAACGCTTGAAATCAATCGTTCTTGCATAAGCGCTGGCTCCGGCAATGATCATCTTCGGCTTGCACTCTTTTGCAATGCGAAGAATCTCTTCATAATCCAGAACTCCTTCATCATTGACGCCATAAGGAACGACGTTGAAATAGGTTCCGGAGAAGTTCGCGGGGCTTCCGTGGGTCAGGTGACCGCCATGCGCCAGATTCTGTCCCATAATCGTATCTCCGGGCTTCAGCATCGCAAACTGCACTGCCATATTTGCCTGTGCACCGGAATGGGGCTGTACATTTACATATTCACAACCGAAAAGCTTCTTAGCACGCTCGATGGCCAGGTTTTCTACTACGTCGACACACTCGCAGCCGCCATAATAGCGCTTTCCCGGATATCCTTCCGCATATTTATTTGTAAGGGGGCTTCCCATAGCTGCCATCACAGCCTTCGACACCCAGTTTTCCGATGCAATCAGCTCAATATGACTGTTCTGACGAGCCATCTCTCCCTCAATAGCTGCCGCCACCTCAGTATCAACTGCCTTCACTTCATCCAATGAATACATTGTAAGCTCCTTCCTTGTGGGCGCGCGCATTTGTCTTTGCATCGCGCACAATTGTCTTTTTTCATTGCTACATTATATGAAAACATCGTCGAAAAAGCAAGAGGTTTTTTAAATCTCCTGTCTATTTCTGTCGTTTTATGTCTATTGCTATATTTTCCCTGTTCATGCCACTATTTTCCTGTTACTTTTATTCTACTACCCTGCTTTAGGACGTATAAATGTAACGAAAAGTCAGGGCGGTAATCTTTTGTTGGGGGTTTACAAATGAAACAAAAAATTCAGACTTTGCTTGACAGCACCGGGGTCAGCAGCCATTACCGAGGGTATCACTACTTTATCCGGTCCGTGGAGCTCGCAAGCCAGGATCCAAACCGACTGTCCTGCATTCAAAAGGAAATCTATCTGACCATAGCCTTCGAATGCGCCACCAGCATCTCCAGCGTCGAACGCGATATCCGCACTGTACGGGATGTCATGATGAAAAATGACGGCCAGATTCTGCTGTTCCGGATGACCGACTGTCCGATCTGGAAAAATAAGGTGCCCTATCCCAGGGAGCTTATCGCTATTTTCAGCCGGTATCTTACGAAGGATTTGGAGTGAGCATGTGAGCAAAAAGGAAGCCTCGTAGAAGCGATTTTGCAAATGGGCTTTCAGTAGCCGTCACTATTGGGAGTAGTGACGGCTATTTTTTCAAGCAGAGGGCGCTGCCCATTCCAGAATCCTGCAGCTGTGCTTTTTCTCCCCTGCATCCTTGTCATAGCTGATTCCTACCAACAGAATTTTGCGGTCGATATGTTCAAGCGCCAGCGGATACTTTCTGTTCAAGATCTGTTCAATCGCTCCCTCTGCCGTCTGTTTCCATTTCAATTCGATCACCAATGCCGGCCAATCCGTATCCGGAAGCGGAAGATAAACGATGTCTGCATAACCTTCTCCTGCCGGGAGCTCCTTGAACTGATGATAATGATCCCGATAGGTATAATAGGCTAGTTTGATAACACTTCGAAGGCTGTCCTCCTTATTATAATGGATCGCTACCGTTTCTTCCGCATGTACCTTCTCGATCTGCTCCGCTACCTTTCTCTCATCCTTCTGTATCGTAGCCGCAAAAAGTGCTTCACTCTCAGCCAAACGCTTCCTGGTCGCTTCATGCCGCACTTCATGGACCGAACGCTGAAACTCCCGTTTGATCTCTTCATTCGGAATTCTGACGATTTTCTTCCTGTAATCATAGGCCAGATATCCAAGATGGATCATCAATGTCAGAACATCATCTTTCCCTTTGAATGTCGTCAAATCATTGGCGAAACCCGTCGTATTGACTTTGACATCCACGCCGCCAACCAGCTCTGCTATCGTTCTGGTCAGGCCATTGTAATCTTTACTGATATAATCCAGAAGTCCTTCTGCTGCCGA